>JBCCAC010000334.1:0-3026 GCA_039815015.1 Pseudomonadota bacterium
CCTGCGCAATGGGGTTAGCGCATGGGAGCGGAATGGGGAAGGGCGGAGGTGGGTTCCGGACGGTTCGTGCGCAAGGTTTAACGGCTGCGTCGGCGCGGGATTTCGTAAAGAGGAGGAATGCCGCTTTTATTCTGATGAAGGCAAAGGTTTTCTATGCTTTAGATTGAATTTACCGAAATATTCGAATAAATGCGCTTGCCATCGCAAATAGAATAGGAGACGGTTGGCGCATTCGTTCGGGGGAGCGATTCGTATGTGGCGTTTCGCGGTTCTTGGGGTGTTGGCGGTCCTGCTCGCGGGGTGCGGAGAGCGGTTGCCGACTTATCGATACAAGCTGACGGTCGAGGTGGACACGCCTGAGGGCGTGCGGACGGGGTCTGCGGTGCGCGAGGTGCGCAGCGGGATTTCGGGTAGCATTCCGGCACCTGGCAGCGTGCGCCGCGCGGTTGCCGGAGAGGCGGTCGCGGTGGACCTGCCGAACGGTGAGACGCTGTTCGCACTTCTGATCGAAGACCAGAGTCTGGAAAAAAGCCCCCGGATACTGACCGCGGATGCGGGGCATGTCGCACAATATGTTTTCATGGATCGGATCAAGACGGAGCCGGGGTTCGTCGGCGGCAGTGAGGCCTACAAATCCTATGTGGCGGCACTATCGACGCGAACGTACCGCGCCGAGGTGCCGCGGCAATTCTATCCGCAATTGGTGCGGTTCGACGACATTACCGATCCGACGAGCGTCGAAGCCGTGGATGCTGACGACCTCTCTGCGAGCTTCGGCGAAGGATACGCACTGCGGCGGATCGTGGTCGAAACGACCGATGAGACAGTGACGCGAAATATTGAGGAATGGCTGAAGTGGTTACCGAGAATCTACGAGTTAGGTATCGGGTCAGAATTCAATCCTGAAGGAATTCCGATTGGCGACTTTCGCGGATTATTCACAAAGGGGGACGATAAGTGAGCAACGCACTGTTTGAAGCAATTCTTGCGATGGACTCATATAATCGCGGCTATGCTGCCGGTATTACCGGTCTTCCGGAGTCCGGCGCCATAGGTGCAGCGAACATCCGCAATTTTGAATTTGGAGCGCAAGCCGGCTGGCAATCAGCCTCCTTCTACGCGATCGCTTATGACTGGAATGGCGATACGGTGATCGCGTTTCGTGGGACAGATAGTCTGGATGAGGACCGTCTTGGCGACGCTTTGTCAGACCCTGCGAATGGCTGGCCGATTGCTGTCGGTAATTTCAACGCGCCGCAGGCTGTGCTTGCGATCAATTTCTACAAGTCGCTCGCTGAAAAGGAGAGCAGCAATCTGCTCGACAATAGCATTAGCCTGACCGGCCATTCCCTCGGCGGCGGGCTGGCAGGTTTTATCGCGGATACCTACAACCGTCCGGCGACGCTCTTCGCAAACATGCCCTACGATACTGCCTCCAGCCTACAATATGCGGCTGCGCTAAGTCAGGCGCCGATTTACGAACGGGTTTACGGCGATACCCCAGGCGACCAAGTGCTCGCCCTGCTTGGTGAATTCGGATTTACGGACGACATCGACCGATATGCAGTGCGGGGAGAATTCCTGCGTGCTCTTCGGACTAATCTGAGTGAACTTTCCGTCAACACAATGAATAGTCACGGCGGCGTGCGGAGCCCCTTCGATCTCCATTCCGCCGCACTCCATGTGAATCTGCTGTTTGTGGACGACGCAGAAAATTCAACGAAATTTCAAGGCTGGAAGAAGGTCGGCGAATTTCTGTGGGATGCAACCTTCAACGAAGACGTCGCGCTTTCTGTCGGTTACGAAGAGGCCGGTACGAACGGCGAATACGACGCGGCCGCAAAGCTGATGGCCGCGGTCGCCTATTCGGCGATCGACGAGGGCGAGCGGCCGTTCGGAGATACGGCGATCCATGCCCTGTTCGACGATGGGCGCGATCTTGGACGATTCATGAATAAGACCGGGCGGACGGACGTCGAACTGTTCGCAGACGGGTCGGCGGTAGCCTTCGGGACGGCTTTTGCTGACATCATCGTTCAGTTCGCTGGCGGATTGGCGCGTGAGAAAGTGATGCACGACGCCGAAGATACGGCACGCGATGGTATTCTGACGTATGAGAAGCGGCATCTGCTGCTCGATCTGACGGACGAGGCGTTTGAACGGGCAGGGATCGCGCGCGCTGATCTTTATGGTGGCGATCAACTGGTCGCGAAGCTGATCGCGTCCGGCGTCGATACGGGGTCGGACACGCCTGTCGATTTCGAGCCCGAATACATCACGGGCGAAGACCCACGTATCAAGCATGTCATAGAGACGTTGACGGCGCATTGGGACCTGCCCGGAAACATTCCGATCGATGAGCTGTTCAGCCGGATCGCCGTCGCTCGCGACGATGTCGCGCGTTTCGGAATCGATGGAGACGCGACCGGACTGGCGGCTTTGATCCTGGGCGGTGATGGGGATGATATCCTGCGCGGGCACAAGCAGGACAATAATCTGATCATTGGCGGGGCGGGCGCGGACCGGCTGCGCGGTGGGCGCGGGGACGATATCTTCATCATCGGGGAAGGCGATATCCTGACGGGACGTGCGGGCGTCGACGTGGCGATGTTCAACCGGCCGGACATCGCCGAAGGCGAAGCGGGCGTGACGTTCGACCTGCTGGACGCGCTGCATGTGAATTCGGATGGCGGGAAGGTCGCCCATGGTATCGAGTGGCTGATCGGTACCGACGGGAACGATGTCCTGAAAGGGACGGGCGAAGGCACGCTGATCGAGGGCGGGGCGGGGGATGATCATATATACTTGTTTGGTAATGACGTCGCTTATGGGGGCGATGGTGCAGATAGTTTTTACTTTGAGGTTGGCGAGCCTTTTCCGGAAGGTTCGGCGCATGATATTGGAGATAATAGACAGTTTGCTTCCTCTAGACCAACGCTGATCGGATTGTCCGCAGAAGACAGCATATACATAAATGGCGAAAAGTATACTGGAGAAACCTTCAGCGGAAGATCTGGCGTCGAACA
>JBCCAC010000244.1:0-4210 GCA_039815015.1 Pseudomonadota bacterium
CGGTACGGCGCGCGGGGCCAAGGAGCGGCGCCATCGGATAGGCGGCGAGACCGCCGGCGGGAATGCCGTTCCAGGTGGCGCCCAGAAGGGCGATGGTCCGGCCCTGGAAGAAGGTTTGGAAGGTGAAGGTTCCCGGCAGCCGTGACGGCGTGAAATTCTGCTGCCAGCCGAAATGATAGAGCGCGTCGGCGCCGGCGTCATCCCTGAACGTGGCGGCATGGAAGAGGCCGCCGGTCGACACGTCGAAAATGGGTGTGAGGCCGGTCGTCCCGGATTCCAGCGCAAGAATGGTCGAGGCCTCGACCGGGGCCGTGCCGCGCCGCCAGAGCTTGACGAACCGCGGTTCCCGATCGTCCGACAGCGAACCGGGGCCGGTATCGCCGGCCAGCATGACGTGACGACCGTCATACCAGGCGACGCGGTTCGGCCCGGATGACATTTGGAAACCACCGACGACGTCCGTGCCCGACGCGAGATCGACTTCGCGGATGGCGGTGCCGTCATTGCCAGCCTGTTCGAGCGCGAGAAGGCAGATCTCAAAGCCGGGCGGCAGGCAGTCGGCGCGGCGGATCATGGCGGGACCAGCATCGTAGACGGTGCGCCATTTGGCCCGGCCGCGCAGGACATCGGCGAGCCGGGCGCGGCGAAGCCGCGTGCCGCTCGTCATCGTCAGATCTTCGCCATCGAAACTGGCAAACGGCGCTCTGGGCTGAGCTTGCACCTGCACCGAACCGGCAATCAGCCAGACGAGAAAAAGAAGGGCGTGCGGCATCGTCCGATAATGTGAGCGTGAAGCGGGCGGTGCGCAACCGCGATGATCTGAAAAGCCGTTTTACGATCTCCAGGCGCGCCTATTCCGCGCTTGCCGCCGACAGGACCGCGCGGACGCCGGCGGTGGCGATGTCCTCGTCCATGCCGACGCCGAAGACCGTGCGGCCTTCGGCATCGGTACATTCGACATAGGCGGCGGCGCGGGCGTCGCTGCCGCCGGTCATGGCATGTTCGGAATAATTGACGATGTCGAGCGTGACGCCGAAACCGTCATGGAGCGCGGCGATCACGCTGGACAGAAGGCCGTTGCCGCGGCCGGAGACGGCGCGGGTACGGCCGTTTTCCAGGATCTTGCCCGTGAACATGCGTTCCCCCTGCGGCGTGCGGCGCTCCTCATAATCGACGAGGCGGAAGCGGCGTTCTTCATCGCCGATCCGGTAGGCGGCGCGAAAGGCGTTCCAGATGTCGGTGGAATCGAGTTCGCGGCCGGTCTCGTCAGCGAGCGCCTGCACGCTGCGCGAGAAATGCGCCTGCAGGCGTTTGGGCAGTTTGAGGCCGCGATCCTGTTCGAGAACCCACGCGATGCCGCCCTTGCCGGACTGCGAATTGACGCGGATGACCGCCTCGTAATCGCGGCCGATATCTTCGGGATCGAGCGGCAGGTAGGGGACGTCCCAGATCTCGTCATTGCGCTGCTCCTGCGCGGCGAAGCCCTTTTTGATGGCGTCCTGATGCGATCCGGAAAAGGCGGTGTGAACGAGCTCGCCCGCATAGGGATGACGCGCGGGGACGGGCAGCTGGTTGCAGTATTCCGCCGTCTTCACGACCCGGTCCATGTCGGAAAAATCGAGGCCCGGCGCGACCCCTTGCGTGTAGAGGTTCATCGCCAGCGTCACGAGGCAGACATTGCCGGTGCGCTCGCCATTGCCGAACAAGCAACCCTCGACGCGGTCCGCGCCGGCCATCAGGCCGAGCTCCGCCGCCGCGACGCCGGTGCCGCGATCATTGTGCGGGTGCAGGCTGAGGAGGACGCTGTCGCGGCGCGAAACATGGCGGCCGAACCATTCGATCTGGTCGGCGTAGATATTGGGCGTCGCCGCTTCCACCGTGGCCGGCAGGTTGAGGATCAGCGGCCGGTCGGGCGTCGGCTCAAGGACGTCCATCACCGCCTCGCAGACCTCCAAGCTGAAATCGAGTTCGGCGGTGGAAAAGGTTTCCGGTGAATATTCGAACTGCCACTGCGTATCGGGCTGCGCCGCGGCGCCGTCGCGCAAGAGCTTCGCGCCGTCGATAGCGATCTGTTTGATCTGCTGCCGATCCATCTGAAAGACGATGCGGCGCCAAGCCGGGCTGACGGCATTGTAGAGATGGACGATCGCGCGCCGTGCACCGACGAGGCTGGCGAAGCTTGTCTCGATGAGGTCCCGGCGGGACTGGGTCAGCACCTGTACCGTCACGTCGCCCGGAATGTCGCCGGACTGGACGAGACCCGAAATGAAGTCGAATTCGGTGGCGCCGGCGGAGGGGAAGCCGACCTCGATCTCCTTCACGCCGATATCGACGAGAAGATCGAAAAAGCGGCGCTTTCGCTCCGCGTCCATCGGATCGATGAGCGCCTGATTGCCGTCGCGCATGTCGGTCGAAAGCCAGCGCGGTGGTTTTGCGATGACCTGCGACGGCCATTGGCGGTCGGGAAGGTCGACAGGCCGGAACGGGCGGTATTTGACGGAAGGGTCGCTGAGCATGGTACGCGTCATCCGGGAGAGGACCCGGCGATGCAAGCCGGGTCGTTGCAGTTCGTAGCGGATGGTCCCCCAGGCGGCGCGGGCGGCCGCGCGCCGAGGGGCGCGTAAGTCGCAGGAGGGTGCGGCGGATATGCGTACTCGTCATGACGCCGAGACTAGGCGGCATGAAGCGAGGATGCAAACGCCCTCAGACGGTGAATGGGCGTGAGGCCGTGTCGGGTTCGACGAGACATTCGATTTCGATGTCGCCGGTCAGATGGTGAAGCTGATCGCGCCTTGCGGCGGTGCCATCGGCCGCGACCGCCCAGCAGCGTTCGCCGAGGGCATCCAGCATGGCGGCGAGATGGTCCGTCTTCGCACCGTCCGACGAGTCGACCGGCGCTGCCACCGTCAGCAGTGCGATGGTGATTGCGGCTATGCTCATGCTGCTGCTCCCGGCTCGTGCGTTAACGAACGGGCGAGCAAAGCGCGTGCCGAAGTCGCCATATCGAGGGGGCACCGACGTTTCCTTGGTTAATGCGTGCGCGGTCCTGCATATCGTGTAAAATCCGCCGACATTGCGGCCCGGTTTTCGGCGGCGAGGTCATGGGGAGCATGATATGACATCCGCATGCTTCTGACCGAACCCAGCGAAGACACACTCTATGCGGCGCTTCTCGCCAGCGATCCGTCCTATGAAGGGCAGGCCTGGGTGTGCGTGACCTCGACGGGGATTTTCTGCCGGCTGGTCTGTGTGGCGCGCAAGCCCAAGCGGGAAAATGTGAGGTTCGAGCGCACGCTGCAGGACTGCATCGATGCGGGGTTTCGGCCGTGCAAGCGCTGCCGCCCGCTGGACGCGCCGCAGCATCCGGTGATCGGTCCGCTGCTCGCGCGGCTGGACGAGGATCCCGAACGGCGCTGGCGCGAGAGCGATATTGCGGCGCTGGGTTTCGATCCATCGACGGTCAGGAAGGCGTTCCGGCGGCAGTTCGGCATGACCTTCATCCAGGTGGCGCGGGCACGGCGGCTGGGCACGGCGGCGACGAAACTGAAGCGGGAGATGCCGGTGATCGAGGCGCAGCTGGACGCGGGCTATGACAGCGGATCGGGATTTCGCGAGGCCTTCGTCCGGAATGTCGGGACGCCGCCGGCGCGGCTGCGCGGCGAAGGGCTTCTTTATGCCTGGTGGATCGAGACGCCGATCGGCCCCATGGGGGCGGTCGCCGACGAGGACCGGCTGCACATACTGGAATTCGCCGATCGCGAGGCGCTGCCGAAAGAGATCGAACGGCTGAAAGCACGTCAGGGCAAGGCGATGGTGCTGGCAAGAGCCGCGCCCATCGACGCGATCGAGGCGGGACTGGCCGCCTATTTCCGCGGCGAGGCCGGCCTGCCGCCGCTGCCGATCGGCGATCATGGCACGGCCTTTCAGCAGGAGGTCTGGCGCGCGCTGGTGCAGATCCCGCTGGGTGAGACACGGAGCTATCTGGACGTCGCGACCGCCATAGGCCGGCCGACATCCGTGCGCGCGGTGGCGCGCGCGAACGGCGCGAACCAGCTGGCTCTGCTGCTGCCCTGCCACCGTGTGATCGGCGCGGACGGATCATTGACGGGCTATGCCGGCGGGCTGTGGCGCAAGAAATGGCTTCTGGAACATGAGCGGCGCATGGCGGTCGGCCCGGGGCGGTACGAGCACGAACACAAGGGAGATGGAA
>JBCCAC010000081.1:0-8610 GCA_039815015.1 Pseudomonadota bacterium
CATATCGGGATCGCGAAGCTCGTAGGTCGGTCCGATCAGCTGCCAATTGTCGATGAGCGGCGGGCCGTCCGCGGCATAGATCCGCACACGAACCCCGGTTTTGCGGCCGGCGTCCGCCAGCTGGCGGCGAACATCGGCGGCATCCGCGCCGACCAGCCCGCTGGCGATGAGCGCGGCGCCGGCGCTGACCTCGTCGATCCTCTGCGTGAGGAGCCGCGCCCGGAAATTGTCGAGATAGAGGACGCCGCCCGCCAGCATGAGGATGGCGAACAGATTGACGGCCAGTATTCGTGTCGTCAGCGACCAGCGGCGCGACCAGCGCATGCGGGCCGGATCGCCGTCTTCCTCCACGATCGCGGCCGCCAAGTTCAAATTCCCGGCACTCCCCCGATCGTTCGCCTAGGCACTTTCACCGCCCTCGTCGAAGCGATAGCCGACGCCGTAGAGCGTCTCGATCGCCTCGAATTCGCCGTCCACGGCGCGAAACTTTTTCCGGAGCCGCTTGATGTGACTGTCGATCGTGCGGTCGTCGACGTAGATGTCGTCATGATAGGCCGCGCTCATCAGCTGATCGCGGGTTTTGACGAAGCCGGGCCGGTCCGCCAGCGTCTGCAGGATCAGGAATTCGCTGACGGTCAGCGGCACGTCCTTCCCGCCCCAGGTCACCCGGTGCCGCGCCGTGTCCATGGCGAGGCGCCCGCGCTCCAGAACGCGCGCATCGTCCCCGGCGGCTCCGGCGGCCTCGTCCGGCGCGGCCCGCTGCGCGACCCGGCGCAGAACCGCCCGGATACGCTCGATCAGGAGGCGCTGGGAAAAGGGTTTGCCGATATAATCGTCCGCGCCCATGCGAAGGCCGAGCGCCTCGTCGATTTCGGTATCCTTGGACGTCAGGAAGATGACCGGGACATCGGTCTTTTCGCGCAGCTTCTTCAGAAGCTCAATGCCGTCGAGGCGCGGCATCTTGATGTCGAGAACGGCAAGGTCCGGGGGGTTGTCGCCGATGGCCTTCAGGGCGGCGACCGAATCCGAATAGACGCGTACGATGAACCCTTCATTCTGGAGGGCGATCGACACGGACGTCAGTATGTTGCGATCATCATCGACCAGCGCCACCGTCGCGCTGTCCGTCATGTCGTCCCCGCCCATCAGCTCCATCCCATGCATCCCTTACGCGAAGCTATGTTACGCCCCCTAGATCGAGCCTTGGCTGCGCCCATTAGCGTGCGGAGGCGCGCCCGTCATCTTCCCGGTCCGATCCGGGGGGCCGATCTAGGCGCTATTCGCCGCGCGCGAAGGCGGCTATGGGAGCTCGAATGACCGACAGGGAAGACGAACTTCGCCACGAGCTTGGCAACCTGCGCGCGAAGATCGACGGGCTGGAACGGCTGCTCGACAAGGCGTCCGATCATATTCGCGAATTGCTGGATGCGACGCCGGGGGATGGCAGACGCAAGGCCGCGCGTGCCTTTGCCGAGCGCATGGACGATCTCCACGATCGGAACGAGGCGCATGAGCGCGCGCGGGGCGAACTGGCGACGCACGAGCTTCTGAAGGACAAACGCATCGTCGTCGTCGAGGACGAGGTCTATCCCGGCATGTCGATCAAGGTCATCCTGCTGGCGGCGGGCGCGCAGGAAGTCCGCATCTGCGATGGCCTCGCCGCCGGTCAGGCGGTCATCGCCGGCGATTTCGGACCGGACGCGGTCGTCCTCGATCTCAACATCGGCGGCAAGGACGCGCGGCCGCTGGCACGTGAACTCGTGGAGCGGCGCATTCCCTTCGTCTTTCACACGGGCACCATCGATCCCAAGGTGCTGGCGGAGCAGTTTCCGGACCAGCGCATTCTGGCAAAGCCCGCACCGGCGGAAGTTCTCTGCCGGGCGCTCGCCGACGCGATCGCGGCACGACGTGGCGACGGCGCGGTCTAGGGTTCAGGCCTGGCCCGACAGGCTTTGACCGTTCACCCATCTCTGCGTTAAAGCGGAGCGACATAGAAACGGGTACCGATCACCAGCGATTCGGCCAGCGCTCGGAACGCCCGTCCCATGATCCTTGGATGATTGAGGAGACAGCCCGATGGCTGCCGATACCACGCCCGCGTTCGATTTGGCGGCACAGGGCTTCACCACAAATGCGGACGTGCACTGGAACTTCGTGACCGCGCCGCTGGTCGAGACGGCCGTCGCCCGCGGCGAAGGCCAGTTGTCGAAGGATGGTGCGCTCGTCGTCGAAACCGGTGCCCGTACGGGCCGCTCCGCGAAGGACAAATTCACCGTCAAGGACGAGACGACGGCGGACACGGTCTGGTTCAACGACGGCAACAAGCCGATGGACCCGGCGCACTTCGCGGCGCTGAAAGCGGACTTCATGGCGGCGCTTTCCGAGAAGAAAACGCTGTTCGTGCAGGACCTTTACGGCGGTTCCCAGCCGGAGCACCGGGTCAAGGTGCGGGTCATCAACGAGATGGCGTGGCACAATCTTTTCATCCGCACGCTGCTCTGCCGGCCCGAGCGCGAAGAACTGGCCGGGTTTGCGCCAGAATTCACCATCATCGACCTGCCGTCGTTCAGCGCCGACCCGGAGCGGCACGGCACGCGGTCGGAAACGGTCGTCGCGGTCAATTTCACCGAAAAGCTGATCCTGATCGGCGGCACGCGCTATGCCGGCGAGATGAAGAAGTCGGTTTTCGGCCTCCTGAATTTCCGCCTGCCCACCGCCGGCATCATGCCGATGCACTGCAGCGCCAATATCGGCCCCGACGGCAAGACGGCGATCTTCTTCGGCCTGTCCGGCACCGGCAAGACGACGCTCAGCGCCGATGCGTCGCGCACGCTGATCGGCGATGACGAACATGGCTGGTCCGACACCGCCGTCTTCAATTTCGAAGGCGGCTGCTATGCGAAGATGATCCATCTCGATGAAGAGGCGGAGCCGGAAATCTACGCGACGACGCGGCGTTTCGGCACCGTTCTCGAAAATGTCGTCATGGACCCGGAAACGCGCGAACTCGACTTCGACGATAACAGCCTCGCGGAGAATACCCGCGGCGCCTATCCGATTCATTTCATTCCCAATACGAGCAACGACAATCTCGGCCCGACCCCGTCCAACGTCATCATGCTGACGGCCGACGCGTTCGGCGTCCTGCCGCCGATCGCGAAGCTGACGCCCGATCAGGCCATGTATCACTTCCTGTCCGGCTACACGGCCAAGGTCGCGGGGACCGAGATCGGCGTGACCGAGCCGCAGGCGACCTTCTCGACCTGCTTCGGCGCACCGTTCATGCCGCGTCACCCGTCGGTCTACGGCAATCTCCTGAAAAAGCGCATCGCCGAGGCCGGCGTCGACTGCTGGCTGGTCAACACCGGCTGGACCGGCGGTCCGCACGGTGTCGGCCACCGCATGCCGATCAAGGCGACGCGCGCGCTCCTGAACGCGGCCCTCGATGGCAGTCTGAAGGATGCGGAGTTCCGCACCGACCCGAATTTCGGCTTTCAGGTGCCCGTCGCCGTCCCGGGCGTCGACAGCGCGATCCTCGATCCGCGTTCGACCTGGGACGACAAGGCGGCGTACGACGCCAAGGCACAGGACCTGGTCAGCCGCTTCATCGACAATTTCGAACAGTTCGAAACCCATGTCGACGCGGCCGTCAGGGACGCCGCCCCCAGGGCGGCATAGACCGCTAGCCAAAGGACGCCGAGCCGTATGAACATCCAGGATATCGCCAGCGCTGCCGGCGTCGACTTCGCCGATGTCGGATCGAAGGTCGGCCTGCCGCCCGATCAGACGCAGTCCGCCATGGCCGCGCTGTTGCCGATGGTGCTCGGCGGCATGAAGCGCGAAGCGGCGGGCGGCGATATCGGCCGGGTGGAATCGCTTGCCGGCGACGTCGGCCGCCCGGCGGATGCGCAGACGACGGGCAATGCGATCCTGGGACAGATTTTCGGCTCGAAAGAGGTCAGCCGCGAAGTCGCCGGCCGCGCTGCAAAGACGACTCCGGGCATCAGCGACGGCGTCATGAAGATGCTGCTGCCGATCGTCGCCGCGGCGGTCGGCAAGGCGCTGACAAAGCGGCTGGGCGGCGGCATGCTCGGCGGTCTGGCCGGTGCGGCGGTCGGCTCAATGCTGGGCGGCGGCGCGTCTGCCGCGTCCGGCACCTCTGCCAGGGCAGGTGCCGGCGGGATCGGCGGCCTTCTGGGTGCGCTCGACGCCGATGGCGACGGCAATCCGATGGATGACATCATGGGCATGTTCGGCCGCAAATGATGCTTTTGGACATAGCCACACACTGGCGTTGCCGGGTGGCAAGGCCGACGGCCAGCACCTAAGTCGCGACCATGCCGCCATCACGAATTCCGAAAAGCTGGGGTTTCCCGCGCTGGGGCGAATATGACGCCGCCGGCTTCGATGCCGCGACCGTCCGTATCTGCGACCGGCATGGGTGCGAGGAGAAGGGCGATTTTCCGGCACCCAAATCCCCCAACTCGAAGGACCGCTGGTATTTCTGCCAGAAGCACGCCGGTGAATATAACCGCAATTACAACTATTTCGAAGGTCTGACGAAAGAACAGGCGCAGGCCCGCGCCAATGACGAGAATGCCGGCGCGAAGCATGCCCGTTCTGGATTTTACGAGTGGGCGGGATCCGGCGACGGCAGCCGCACGCAGGGCGAAATGGACGCGCTCGAGCTGTTCGGCCTCGATGCCGACGCCTCGTTCGACGTCATCAAGCTCGCCTATCGCAAATGGGCCAAGCAGCATCACCCGGACCGCAAGCCCGGCGACGCCGAAGCCGCGCGGCTGTTTCAGGCCGGCCAGGCCGCTTATGACGTCCTGAAACGCGCCGAGGACATGCGCGAATGGAACGGTCCGGAGCAGGGGTGACGCGGGCGGTCAGGTCGAACTGGTCGGGCGCCGTCCTCATCTGCGCCAAATGCTCGAAGAAAGTCGGCCGATGTTTCGGGCCGAAGCGCGATCAGAGCCTGATGAAAGCGCTGCGCGGCCATGTCGGTACCGGCAAGGGCCGCAAGAGCCGGCTCGGCATCGTGGAAGTGAAGTGCCTCGGCGTCTGTCCGAAGGGCGAGATCGTCGTCGTCAATGGCTGCGCCAGCGACACCTGGCATCTGATCCCGAGGCGCATGGCGATGGACGAGGTCGCCGCGACGCTCGGACTGGAGACGTAAATCGCCGCTGGAAAGGCTCTAATCGTCCAGCGTCTTCAGAAACCGGCTCACTTCCTCGGTCACACGGCCAATCACCGGATCGTGGAACAGCCAGTGGCCGGCCCCCTCGATCTCGACATAGTCCGTATCGCCTTTCAGGCGCCTGGCCGTCCGCCGGGCCGTGGCGGTAGGCGTGATGCGATCGCGGTCGCCGACGATAACGAGCGCCGGCATGGTCAGCTTGTCATAATCGACCTTGGTCGCCTTGGTCTTGTCGGCGAACGGCATCGACATCTGAAAGAGCACGCGGCCGGAATCCCAGACGAGCGCGTCGATTTCCCGCTGCACGACCTCCTCCGGCACCTCGTTGAAGATGCCCCAGCGCGCACGGTCGGGGTCGATTTTCGTCGGCGATTTCCACCAGTTCTTCTTGGTCGTGATGCCGAGCGTCGTCCTCAATGGGGCGAGGCCGACGCTGCCGGTATCCGCCGTCGGCCCCGGCGACAGGAGGACGAGCCCCGCCGCGCGCATGTCGTCCTGGCAGTCCGCGAGCAGCTGGGCGAGCATGGCGCCCATCGAATGACCGATGATCACGGGCGGCGCCGGGGCCTCCCGCACCGCGGCGCAGAGCGCGTCGACATAGTCCTGAACGCCGATCGTCGCGAGCAGCGGGTCGGCCGTCTCGCGATTGTCGCCATCGCGCTCATGAAAGGGTAGCGCCGGGGCCAGGCATTTATAGCCTTCCCCCTCGAAATGGCGGACGAGATCGTCCCACACGGCCGGGGTCGACCACATGCCATGAATGAAGAGAAGCGGCGGCTTCGCCATCGATCGTCGTCCTCCCCAGGACTATTGCCATGCGTTAGATTATTGCGCCGATCCTAAAGGCTTCGCCGAACAAGGGAAGACACGCCGGCGGCTCATGAAAATGCTAATCGGTGACGCCCGACGCGGCGAGGACGGCCATGGTCACGATATCGGATGTGCGCGAGGTCATCGGTACGATCTGTACCGGCTTTTCCATACCGACGAGCAGCGGCCCGAAAATATTGCCGCCGCCAAGCTCCTTCAAAAGCTTGGCGGAGATGTTGGCGCTGTGGAGCCCCGGCATGATGAGGATATTGGCGGGGCCGGTCAGGCGGCTGAACGGATAGAGCTGCGCCATTTCCGGATTGAGCGCAACGTCGGCCGACATCTCGCCCTCATATTCGAACCCCACCCGGCGCTTGTCGAGAAGGGCGACGGCGCCCCGCACCTCTTCGATGATGTCGCCCGGCGGGTTGCCGAAATTGGAATAGCTCAGGAATGCGACGCGTGGATTGCGGCCCATGCGCCGGGTGACCGCGGCGGTCTGCTCGGCATAATCGGCGAGCTGTGCGGCGGTCGGGCGTTCGGTGACCGTCGTATCGGCGATCATGTAGGTGTCGGACCGGCCGACGGCGACATGGATGCCGAAGGGCGTGCGGCCGGGCTCGGGGTCGATGACCTGCGACACCTGATCCATGGCGATCTTGAAATGCCGGGTGACGCCGGTGACCATGACGTCGCCATGGCCGAGCGCGACCATCAGCGCGGCGAAGATGTTGCGGTCCTGGTTCACCCGCCGCTGCACGTCGCGGTAGAGCGCGCCCTTCCGCTGCTGCCGGCGATAGAGATGTTCGACCATGCCGGGGACCAGCTTCGAGATACGGCTGTTGTGGATCTCGAACATGTCGACATCCTCGACGCCGAGCGTTTTCAGCCGGTCGCGCACCTTGTCGTCGCGGCCGACGAGGACGGGCGTCCCCAGGCCCTGGGCATGGATCGCGAGCGCCGCGCGCAGGACGACCTCCTCCTCACCCTCGGCGAAGACGATGCGTTTGGGGCGGGCGCGGGCATGATTGAAGCTCTGCTCGAGAACGGCGGTCGTCGGATTGAGCCGGCTTTTCAGCTCGACGCGGTAATTGTCCTCATCGACGATCGGGCGCTGCGCGACGCCGGAATCCATGGCTGCCTTAGCGACCGCGAAGGGCACCGCCTCGATGAGGCGCGGATCGAAGGGCGCGGGGATCAGATAGTCCGGCCCGAAGGAGAGTTTCTGGCCATAGGCGGCGGCGACCTCGTCCGGCACCGCTTCCTTGGCGAGATCGGCGAGGGCGCGGGCGGCGGCGATCTTCATTTCGTCGTTGATCGTCGTCGCGCGCACGTCGAGCGCGCCCCGGAAGATGTAGGGGAAGCCGAGGACGTTGTTGACCTGATTGGGATAGTCCGAGCGCCCCGTCGCCATGATCGCGTCGGGGCGGACCTCCTTCACCTTCTCCGGCAGGATTTCCGGCACCGGATTGGCCATGGCGAAGATGATGGGCTTGTCCTTCATCGCCATGATGTCGTCCTGGGAAACGGCGCCCGCGACCGACAGGCCGACGAAGACGTCGGCATCCGTCAGCGCGTCCTTCAGACTGCGCTCGTCCGTTTCCACGGCATAGGCGGACTTCATCTGGCCGAGATCGGTGCGGCCCTTGTGGATGACGCCGGTGCGGTCGCACATGCGGACATTCGCGCGCGGCACGCCCATCGCGATGAACAGCTCCGCGCAGGCGATGGCGGCGGCACCGGCGCCGTTCACGACCAGCTTGATGCCATCGAGCGTACGGTCCGTCAGCTCGAGCGCGTTCAGCAGCCCGGCGGCGGAAATGATGGCCGTCCCGTGCTGATCGTCATGCATGACGGGAATGTTCATCTCGTCGCGCAGCCGCGCTTCGATCTCGAAACATTCCGGCGAACCGATGTCTTCGAGGTTGATGCCGCCGAAGCTCGGCTCCATCAGCTTGACCGCGTTGCAGAAGGCGTCGACGTCTTCAGTGTCGAGTTCGATGTCGATCGAATCGACGTCCGCGAAGCGTTTGAAGAGGACGGCCTTTCCTTCCATCACCGGCTTCGATGCCAGCGCGCCCAGATTGCCCATGCCGAGGATCGCGGTGCCGTTCGAGATGACGGCGACGAGATTGCCCTTCGCCGTATAGTCGTAGGCCGTCTGCGGATCGTCGGCGATGGCCTGGACGGGAATCGCGACGCCGGGCGAGTAGGCGAGGCTGAGATCGCGCTGCGTCGCCATGGGTTTCGACGCCACGACCTCGATCTTGCCGGGCCGTCCCATCGCGTGGAAACGCAGCGCCTCGGCGTCGGAAAACCTGACCGAGGATCCGCCATTCTTGTCGTCAGCCATGGGTATCGACCCGTCCTTCCCAAAGGATGGGCGCACGGTTGGGCACCCTTGAACCGGCCCCTAACCGCTCTACTGCGGGCAGACAAACGCGAGCGACCCGCAGCGAGAAGCCGCGACGGGAACGCAGCATCGCCGCTCCGCGCCCATTACCTCCACCAATAGGGCCCCGGACCCACACATGTTGCGGTGTCGGGGTATTTTACAGTCAGATTGTCGCAGGGAAAGGCGAACGAAGATGCAGGCG
>JBCCAC010000239.1:0-4302 GCA_039815015.1 Pseudomonadota bacterium
ATACTGATGGTTTCAATGCGCGGTGCATGATCACCAACATCATCGCGGGCTTCACCAAGTGCCTTGGCCATCGTCCTCGAGGAGGGCAGCCTCACCGCGCATGTCATCATCATCGCGCGCGCTATGGGCGTCCCCGTCCTCGGACAGGTGAAGGACATTCGCGCGCAGATCGCGGAGGGCGACCCACTGCTGCTCGACGTCCCGCGCGGTGTTCTCTTCGTGCGGCCGCCCGACGCCGTCATCGAACAGTTCACCGAGCAGGTGGCGCTGCGCGCGCGGCGACAGGCGGAATATCAGAAGCTGCGCGACCTGCCGGCGGTCAGCACGGACGGCGAGACCGTCGCGCTGTTCATGAATGCCGGCCTGCGTACGGATCTTGAAAATCTCGACGAGTCCGGCGCCGACGGCATCGGCCTCTTCCGCACCGAATTCCAGTTCCTCGTCTCCGCCAGCCTGCCCCGGCGTGAACGGCAGACGCAGCTCTATCATGCGGTGCTGGCGGCCGCCGGCAACCGGCCCGTCACCTTCCGCACGGTCGACATCGGCGGTGACAAGGCGGTGCCCTACATGAACGCCGGGCCGGAAGAGAATCCGGCCATGGGCTATCGCGCGCTTCGTCTCGCGCTCGGGCGCAAGGGGCTCTTGAAGGCGCAGGCGCGCGCGCTTCTGGAGGCCGCGCCGGGGCGTACGCTCAGGATCATGTTCCCGATGGTGTCGGAACCCTGGGAGTTCCAGGAAGCGAAGGCGCTCGTGCTCGAACAGCTGGCGGCCCAGATGGCGCGCGGCAAGGAAATGCCGGCGGAACTGAAATTCGGCGCCATGCTCGAGGTGCCGGCGCTCGCGGAAATGCTCGACATCTTCCTGCCGCAGGTCGATTTTCTGTCCATCGGCACGAACGATCTCGTCCAGTTCCTGTTCGCCGCCGACCGGTCGCACCCGGAACTTGCCGAACGCTATGACTGGTTGAGCCCGGCCGTCCTACGCTTTCTGAAGCGCGTCATCGTCGCGGCGGACGCAGCCGGGAAACCGGTCACAATCTGCGGTGAAATGGGCGGCCGGCCGCTTGCCGCCATGGCCATGATCGCGCTCGGCGTCCGGCGTCTTTCCATCACGCCCGCCGGTGTCGGCCCCGTCAAGGCGATGATCCGGACGCTCGACGTTGCGCCGCTCGCCGCTGCCATGGACGGCTGGTTGCGCGATGGCGGCAATATCCGCACGCGGCTGGTGGACTGGGCCGAACGCCACAGTGTCAAACTGGGCTAGCCGCCTCTTACGGATTTGCAGGCTTAATCATTTCTCGACTGTCGTTCGGGATGACAAGCTGCGCTATTCTTTGGTCTGTTTATACGCCGACAGCGCCCGCTCCCGCGCTTCGGCATGAATGACGACCGGCTCCGGATAGGTCTCGCCCAGCGTGACACCGGCATCTGACAGCGCGCTCTCGTCCGCTTCCCAAGGCACGTGGATCGCGTCGTCGTCTAGCTTCGCCAGTTCGGGTACCCACTCGCGAATATAGCCGGCCGCTTCCCATTTCGGACTCTGCGATTTCGGGTTCATCATGCGGTGAAAGGGGTGGGAATCGATCCCCGATCCCGAACTCCACTGCCAGTTCTGGCTATTCGACCCATAGTCCGCGTCGACCAGACAATCCCAGAACCAGCGCTCGCCTTCGCGCCAGTCGATCAGGAGGTGCTTGATCAGGAATTGGGCCGTGATCATGCGCACGCGATTGTGCATCCAGCCTGTCGCCCAGAGCTGGCGCATACCGGCATCGACGATCGGATAGCCCGTACGCCCTCGCTGCCACGCCTTCAGATGCGCCTTGCCCTCGGACGTCCGCAAATCCGTCCAGTCGAGCCTTTCGAACTGGTCGCGACCGGGCTTGTCGCCATAATTCGGAAATGTGATGATCGTCTGCGCGCAGAAATCGCGCCAGGCGAGTTCGGAAAGGAAGGTTTCCACCGTCTGCCATTGCCGGTTTTTCGCGACCGTGTGCCAGACCTTCGCGGGCGACACCTCGCCCATGTGAAGATGCGGGCTGAGGCGGGACGTCAGGTCGTCCGACGGCAGGTTGCGACCGTCGGCATATGCGCCGACCTCATCCGCGAACGCATGCAGTCGCGCGCTGGCGCCATCCTCGCCCGGCGTCCAGATATCGAAGCCCCTGGACCAGTCGGGCTTTGTCGGAAGCAGATCCCAGTCGTCCAGCGTATCGCTGTCCGGCCATGTGTCGGGCGCTTCCATCGTCTGCGGTCGCCGTTGTGGGTCCTCCGGCGGCATGATTTCCTGCAGCGCTTTCCAGAACGGCGTGAAGATCTTGTAGAGGCTGCCCGATTTCGTCGTGACGCTGCCCGGTTCGGCGAGCAGACGCCCGGTATGGAGCACCAGGTCTAGCCGCTCGGCGAGCGTATCCTGCTGCGCGCGCCACCACGGTTCGTAATGATCGAGGGCGTGGACGCGTGACGCACCCACCTCGTCCGCCAGATCCGCGATCACATCGGCCGCGACGCCGCGTTTCAGGACAAGGCGCAGCCCCTTCTCCTTGAGCGTACCCGCCAGACTTTCGAGACTGTGGTGCAGCCACCAGCGCTGCGCCGCGCCCATCTTCCAGTCGCCCGCGCTCTCATCATCCAGCACATAGACTGGGACGACCGGACCCTCCGCCGCCGCCGCGCGCACGGCCGCCTGATCCGACAGGCGGAGGTCCTCACGGAACCAGATGATGCTCGTCATGGCATTCTCCTTTCGCGCGCCAACGACAGAGGCGCGGGGGAGTTGCCTCGTGCGGCGACAGGCGGCACATGGGACGGATGACCGTTCCCGATTTGGTCCTGCCCTATCCAGCGCTCGCCGTGGCGCCCGATGGCATCTGGCTGGCCGATCATGCAGGCGTGCGCAAGGTCGAACGGCGCGATGCGGTCGGCCTGCTGACGGCGACGCCCACGATCATCGTCAATGCGCCGGTCGTCGCCGCGAAACTCGGGCATGCGGAGCTGACGGGTCTCGACCTTCTGGAGCTGTTCGCCTTCGTTCACCCGGCGAAATTCGTCGTGCCCACGATCGGCGGTCTGGCCGCCTTTCTGGACTACAAACAGCCGAATGCCGGCGCCGAACAGGCCAAAATGCTGCGCAGCATAGGTGCAGCATTTCTAGGCCATATGCGCGAAGATACCTGGCCCTGCCGCGCCGGTGCCTGGGCCAGTGCGCAGGCGCTGGCGCGGGTGAAATGGGTCTGGGCACCCGATGTTCTCGCGGCTCTCGGTGAACCGCCGCGCCCCGAACGTTCGATCTTCACCAGCCTACCGAAATGGGAGGATGCCCCGCCGCCGGACCGCCCGAGAACAGTAACGCTCGATCGTGCGCATGTCGCCAACCGATTAAAACGGCTGACTGGCGCCGATGCCGAAATACGCGAGGGCCAGCGCGACTATGCCGCCGCCGTGACGCGTGCCTTCGACCCGCGCGATGTCGAGGACGCGCCCAACTTCGTTCTGGCGGAAGCGGGGACCGGCATCGGCAAGACGCTCGGCTATCTGGCCCCGGCCAGCGCCTGGGCGGACGAAGCGTCCGGCACCGTCTGGCTGTCGACTTACACGAAGGCGTTGCAGCGGCAGCTGGACGCGGAAACCGCAAAGCTGTTCCCCGACCCTGCGGAACGCCGCCGCCGCGTCGTCGTGAGGAAGGGCCGGGAAAACTATCTCTGCCTCCTCAATCTCGAAGACGCCGTGCAGGGCAGTTTTTCCGGCCGCGCCGGTCTTTATGCCCGACTGGTCGAGCGCTGGGCGCGTTATACGGCAGGCGGGGACATGGTGGGCGGCGATCTGCCCGGATGGCTCGCCGGTCTGTTCGGCCGCGCGGCGCGCACGGCGCTGACCGACCGCCGCGGCGAGTGCGTCTATGCCGCCTGTCCGCATTATCGCCGCTGCTTCATCGAACGCGCGGCGCGCGCCAGCGCCGATGCCGATCTCGTCATCGCCAATCATGCGCTCGTCATGGTGAATGCGGCGCGCGGCAAGTCCGAGGGACGCGGCATGACGCGCGTCGTCTTCGACGAGGGGCACCATCTGTTCGATGCGGCCGATTCGACCTTCGCTCTCGATCTGACCGGGTCGGAGACCATCGAGATGCGTCGCTGGATCGTCGGTCCGGAAAAGAAGATGAAGGGCCGCCGGCGCGGTCTCGTCGCGCGCCTCGGCGATCTCGTCGCGCATGAGGCGGAAGGCGGCGCGCTCCTTGAAGACGCGGTGGAGGCTGCGCGCGTTCTGCCCGCCGACGGCTGGCTGAAACGTGTCGTCGAGGGCG
>JBCCAC010000359.1:0-2779 GCA_039815015.1 Pseudomonadota bacterium
AGTTTGCGCCAGAGGACCGGCGAGAGCGTGAAGCCGACGAGATAATCGAGCGCGCGGCGGGCGAGATACGCATCGATCAGCGGCGTATCGAGGTCGCGCGGGTTCGCCATCGCCTGCGACACGGCGGACCTGGTGATCTGGTTGAAGGTCACGCGGCGCACATCATCGGGCAGCGCCTTCTTCGCCTTCAGATGCTCGTAGAGATGCCAGGAAATCGCCTCGCCTTCGCGGTCGGGGTCGGTCGCGAGGATGAGCGCATCGGCGGCCTTCGACCGGGCGGCGATATCCTTCAGCTGCTTCGACCGGTCGGCCTGCACCTGCCACTTCATGGCGAAGTCGGCGTCGGGATCGACCGAGCCGTCCTTCGGCGGCAGATCGCGCACATGGCCGTAGCTGGCGACGACGTCATAGTCGCTGCCGAGATACTTGTTGATCGTCTTGGCCTTCGCCGGCGATTCGACGATCACGAGGTTGTTGGCGATGGCGAGACCTCCTGTTTCCGTCGGTCGATATAGAGGGGCGGCGGCCCGCGGCAAGGGACGGCGCCGCCGAAGGATGGCGGTTTCCCGCGCCTAGCGGGTGGCGGCCGGCGCCTCCGGCACCGGCGTAACGGGCACGTCGGGCGGTGCAGGCTCGAGGCCCGCCGGCATGACGGTTCCCACGGATATGTAGAATTTCAAGAGATCATCGACGCCGATCCCCTCCACCTTGACGACATTCGCCTCCGGCACCAGCGACAGAAAGCCCGTCATCGGGATGGGTGCCGACGGCAGATAGACGAGCATGCGCCGCTCCGTCCCCACCATGACGGGCGTCGGCGAGGCGAGGAGGGCAAGCACGTCGGTGCCGTTCTCGGCCGACCCGAACCGGACCGCGATCGGGCGCATGGCGGCAAGCTCGTTCTCGTCGCGCAGTCCGATCATGCGCGTGATCCGCGAAATCGGCCGATAGATGCCGCCGATGATCGGGATACGGTCGACCCAGCCGTCGATGCGCTCCTGAATGCTCTTCTTCGCGCGCGTCTGGAACAGGCGGCCGATGCCCCAGATGCCGGCGACGATCAGGGTGAGGAACAGCCACACGCCGAAGGAGGCGTCGCCGAACAGGAAGGACGAGCTGCCGGCGACCGCCGATCCCAGCAGCGATTCGGTGCCGAAGAACAGGATCAGCTGCCGCGCCAGCCAGTCGAGGATCAGCAGCGTCAGGAGGAAGGGCAGCAGGAAGAGAAGGCCGGTAAAGAAGGTGCCGACCGTACGATCGAACGGCCCGCGCCAGGCGGGACGGCGGCGCGGCCTTAAAGGATCTTTGCGGGCAGTCACAGCGCATCAACGATGGCGGCGCCCATTCGTGCCGTCGTCGCGTCGCCGCCAAGATCGGGCGTGCGGATGCCGCGATCGATGGCGGCCTCCACCGCGCGTTCGACATGCGCGGCCGCCCCGGCCTGGCCGAGCGAATGCCGGAGCGCCATGGCGAGCGACAGGATCGCGGCGGCCGGGTTGGCGATGCCCTGCCCGGCAATATCGGGCGCGCTGCCGTGGATCGGCTCGTAAAGACCGGGCGCGCCCGGATCGCCGATCGCGGCGGACGGCAGGAGGCCGAGCGATCCCGTCAGCATCGCGGCCTGATCGGACAGCATGTCGCCGAAAAGGTTGTCGGTCAGGAGGACGTCGAACTGCCTGGGCGCCTTCACAAGCTGCATGGCGCAATTGTCGGCGAGCATGTGTGTCAGCGCGACGCCGGCATATTCCGCCTGATGGAGCGCCGTCACCTCCTCCCGCCACAGGAGACCCGCCTCCATGACGTTCGACTTTTCCACCGAGCACACTTCGTGTGATCTTTGACGGGCCAGATCGAACGCGATGCGCGCGACACGGCGGATTTCGTCGCTCGTGTAGCGGTGGGTGTTGACGCCCTCGCGGCTGCCATCCGGCAGGTCGGAAATGCCGCGCGGCTCGCCGAAATAGACGCCGCCCACCAGTTCCCGCACGAAGAGGAGGTCGAGCCCTTCCACATGCTCGCGCTTCAGGCTGCTGGCCGCCGCCAGCGCCGGGAAGCAGCGCGCGGGCCTGAGATTGGCATAGACGTTCATCGCCGCGCGGAGCTTCAGAAGCCCAGCCTCCGGCCGGAGATCATAGGGCTGATCCGCCCATTTCGGTCCACCGACCGCGCCCATCAGGACGGCGTCGGCGGCAAGGGCGCGGGCGATGGTGTCCTCGGCCAGCGGCACGCCATTGGCATCGATCGCCGCGCCGCCGAACCGCGCCTCTTCGATGTCAATGCCGAGATCGAGCGCCGTCAGGACGTGGCGGACTTCGGCGACGACCTCCGGCCCGATGCCATCGCCGGGCAGCAGTAACAGCGTCGTCATCGCGGCCCATCCGAGGCGAAGTTGACACCAAAGTCACACCAAAACGCGATTGTGGTGAGGGGGTCCGTGCTTGCGTCTATGTCGTGCACGCGCGCGCTTTCTTCCCTGTCATCCCAGCGCCGGCGCGGATCCACTGGCGATGCGCTCGGCAAGTTGGGTGCCAAATGGATTCCCGCCGGCGCGGGGATGACGATGGGGGTGGTTTTGGATGACGGCAGTCCACGCCGATGTTTCATGGCGACGGCGCGAGAAGGCTGACAGAGCGATTTGAGAGCAGGCATCGCGTCAGTGTCCGGGAAAACCTCGCAATAGGAAAGCGAATTCGTCACGAAGCCCGCCTTGCGCAATTCGGGTCGCAGGCTTTCATCGTACTCCATGAGTGCACGCGTCAAGCCGTGGCGGATGGCGCCA
>JBCCAC010000161.1:0-6195 GCA_039815015.1 Pseudomonadota bacterium
GAAGCCCTACACGATCGACGATATCGCGCTGATCGACTGGCCGGAGGCGATCGCACATGTGCGCGGGCAGACGGGCCGCGACGTGCAGATCGTCGCCCACTGCATCGCCTCGATGAGCCTTCTCATGTCGCTGGCGGCGGGGACGACGGGTGTCCGCTCCGTCGTCAGTTCGCAGATGACGCTGCATCCCGTGGTCAGCTGGCTGAACTATGTGAAGGCGGACGTGAATACGGTTTCGCTGCTCAGTCAGGTCGGCGAGCTGGGCGGCGTTTTCGACTATGAATCGCGCGGCAGCGATTTCGATCACGTCATCGATACCGTCGCCTGGAACGTGCCGGTGCCGGAGGGGCAGGCCTGCAAGAACCCGACCTGCCGGCGCATCTTCACCGTCTATGGAGCGAGCTATGCCCATGAGCAGCTGAACGCGGAGACGCACAAGGCGATCTCGACCATGTTCGGTCCGGTCGCCATCGCGCCGTTCGAACATCTGCAGGCGATCGTCAATGCCGGCCACGCGATCGGTGCAGGCGGAAAGGATCGCTACGTAACCCGGGACGGTGCGCGCAATCTGGCGCTGCCGATCAGTTTCATGTCCGGCGGGGCCAGTCGTATCTTCCTGCCGGAAACCGCGCTCAGAACCGCGGACTGGCTATCGCACCTCAACGATCCCGCGCTTTACCGGCGCCACGTCTTTCCCGGCTATGCGCATATGGACCTGTTCATCGGCAAGACCGCCGCGCGGGATGTCTATCCCTGGATCATCGGCCAGCTGGACCGCTTTGCCGAACCCGTCAGGAATTCATGAGCACGGCGGCGTTTCGATTGTCGTATGTGATGCCGTTGGTGAAGGCGTAGCGCAGCTCGGTCAGCGCGGTGCCCAGATCGCCGATGGACCGCTCGTCGATGCCGGGAATGATCGCGAAGATGTAATTGTAGAGATCGCTGACCTGCGGTGGCGGCGCGCGGCCGGTCAGCTTCAACGCCTGCGCCGAAACGATCGCGAGCGTTGCGATCGCCGCGTCGAAGGCCTCGGATGCGAAC
Organism: Pseudomonadota bacterium; assembly: GCA_039815015.1. Classification (GTDB taxonomy): domain Bacteria; phylum Pseudomonadota; class Alphaproteobacteria; order Sphingomonadales; family Sphingomonadaceae; genus Pacificimonas. Next base: position 1,042 of record JBCCAC010000161.1, read on the forward strand.
AGGTGGCGTTCATAGGCGATGAAGGTCGGCGAGGCGACGTCCTGCTGTCCGCCCTGCGGATCTTCCAGACCCAAAGGCAGCACCGCGGGCGTCGATGACCGGCGCGCCTTTTCGGCGTGGCTCTGCTGCATCCAGGCGAGCATTTCCATGCCGACGAGGTTCGATCCGCGCGGCACGAGAAACGGCGGCAGGCCGATATTGACGCCGTCGAGAAGCCGCGCGACGTGCTTTGCCGCAAGGCCTGCAAGGTCGGCCCAGATGGCGTTCAGCCCGTCGATGGCGCGGCCGGCCTGATGATTATGAAAGCCGCCCGTCGAGACCGTACGTCCGTGCTCATTGTCTGCATCGGGCAGCAGGTAGACCGGATTGTCGGCGACCGATCCGAGCGCATGACCGGCGACCGTCCTCGTCCAGTCGACCGCATGAATGGCGGTCGCCAAGACATAGGGCAGGACCCGCCAGCTGACGGGTGCCTGTCCGTCGCTGCACATGATCTCCGGCGCGCCCGCAAGCAGAGCATTCACGCGGTCGAGCGCCGTATGATAATCGGGATCCGTGGTCACGCCTTTCAGCGCCGGATCGAAATGTTCGAACGGCACGCCGGCAGCGGCGATGGAGAGCGCGAACACCCGGAAGGCGAGGTTCAGCCGCCGTGTCCCCGTCAGCGCCGCATCGGTGACCATGCCGCTTGCACACGGACTGCCGTTGATCAGAGCCATCGCCTCGCCCGGCAGCAGGCGGTGGTCGGCGAGCGGGCGGAGCAGATGACTGAGCGGTACGACTTCGCCCGGGCCGGTGGCGCTGTCGAAGGGAATGCATGGAAGGTCACTGCCGAGGAGGTCAGCGAGCGACCGGGCAAGCGGCGCGCTGATCTTGCTGTCGCCGCCGATGACATTCGACAGGCGCGCGAGCGCGATGATGCGGCACGTCCTCAGGGGTAGGCATCGCCCGCCCGCCGACACGCCGAGTGGCATATATTCGGCCAGCGTACCGGCAAGACCGGCGCGCGCATTGGCATCGAGCTGGACCTTGCCGCGCGATCCCGGACCGGTTGTGGTACCGTAGATCATGCGGTCCGGATGTGCGGTCAAGAGGTCGTCATAGGCCGCGCGACCCGCCTCGATCGCCGTCAGCGCCACGTCCGAAAGTGCGACGGACGCACCCTCGAACCCGACGAGCCAGGCGGTGTCGAGATTGAGATCGGTACGGTCCGAAAGCGAAACGGAGGCAGCATCGTCGGGATTGAACATGATGCGAAACGATAGGGCGGAGCCGGGCTGAACGAAAGCTGACGGAGAGCCCGAAACGACGGCATGGCGAAACGACCGGCGGGAAACTCGTATATCCTGACGACCGCCCCGACCTAGGCTTTCGTGCTTGAGGGAAAACATCATGTCGACCGCCAGTGCTGTGAAACTCTACCCGCACGGGCATGACCCGGACGAGCAGGACCGGCTGGAGCTGCAGTCGCGCATTCACGACCGGCCGCGCCTGACCGCGCTGGCGGCGAAATCGAAGCGCGTCCTCGATCTCGGCTGCGGCATCGGCTCCAATCTCGGCCTTATCCGGCAGGGGAATGCCGATATCGAATATGTCGGCACGGACATCAGCGAGAGCGCCATCGAGCGCGCGCGCGAAGCGCATCCCGGCGAGACGTTCGAGGTCATGGATGCGACCGACCTCGCCTTTCCGGACGGCGCCTTCGACCTCGTTTTCTGCAACCTCGTCCTATGGGCGGCCGGTCCGTTGTCGGCCGATATCTGCAAGGAGGTGAACCGCATCCTGTCGCCGGACGGCGCGTTCTATTCCTTTGAGCCGGACGGAAAAACGCTGACATTCCACCCGAAGAAATTCGCCATCGACGAAATCATCGGCAAATGGGAGCGCAAGATGATCAGCCTGGGTCTTGATCCCTTTGTCGGGCGCAAGGTGAACGGCTATCTGCAGGCCGCCGGATTCATCGATATCGAGACGGTCCTCTATCCGAAGATCTCCGTCGGCACCGATCCGGACCGCTACGAAACGGCTGCCAAAAACCTCTCCGGCGTCTATCTGGGACCGGGTGCCCGCTTCTTCGACCTGGACGAGGACGACGTCCTGTGGCGGCAGGCGAACGAACAGTTCGCCATGCGCCGGCCGGAGGACCTTATCCTGGAAAGCTATTACGTGAACGTGGCGATCAAGACGGAATAGATACCGAACCCGTCGTGACACCCGGTGACCACGACCACGTCGCGCTTACACCACCATGTTCATCAGCGTTTCCACCCGGTCCGCCTCCGCCGCCGGTTTGTCCGTTCGGATGCGATTGATCCGCGGAAACCGCATCGCGATGCCGGACTTGTGCCGTTTCGATTCGTGCACGCTGTCGAAGGCGATTTCCAGCACCAGCGTCTTTTCCACTTCGCGCACCGGTCCGAACCGCCCAACGGTGTGGCCGCGCACGAATTTGTCCAGCTGGCGCAGCTCTTCGTCGGTGATCCCGGAATAGGCTTTCCCGACCGGAACCAGGTCCCCCTCCGGCGTCCAGCAACCGAACGTGTAGTCGGAGAAGTAGGATGAGCGCCGCCCCGATCCGCGCTGGGCGTACATGATGACGCAATCGGCGACGAGCGGGTCGCGCTTCCACTTGTACCAGAGCCCCGTCTTGCGTCCGGGTACATAGGGGCTGTCGAACCGCTTCAGCATCAGACCCTCGATGGCGGCGTCGCGCGCGCCTTCGCGGATCTTGCCCAGATGATCGAAATCGTCTGCCGCGACGACGCGGGACAGATCGAACCGGTCCGTCGGCAGCCGTGCCGCGAACGCTTCCAGTCGCTGGCGTCGTTCGGTCCAGGGCAGGGCGCGCACATCCTCCGCGCCGTCGAACAGGATGTCGTAGGCCCGTACGAAGGCGGGCGCCTCCGCCAGCATCTTCTTCGATACCGCCTTGCGACCCAGGCGCTGCTGCAGGGCGTTGAAACTCGCCGCGCCGCCCTCCGCGCCGCCCTGTGCTTCGCCCTTCACCATCAGTTCGCCGTCGATGACGCCATGCTCCGAAAACGCCGCGGCGACGTCGGGAAAGCTCGCCGTCACATCGTCGCCGGTGCGGCTGAACAGTTTCGTCTGCCCGGCGACATGGTTCAGCTGCACCCGGATGCCGTCCCATTTCCATTCCGCGACGTAGTCGTCGAGGTCGACGCGCAGATCCTCCAGCGGGTGCGCGAGCATGAAGGGGCGGAACACCGGCACGTCCTCATGCGTCGGCTGCTCGATCTCGCCGGCGCCCCAGCGGAACAGTGTCTCATAGGGCGGATCGATCCCGTGCCACACCTCCTCGACCGCATCGACCTCGAGACCGAATGCCGCCGCCACGGCGGTTTTTGCGAGCCGCGCCGACACGCCGATGCGCAGCGCACCCGTCGCCAGCTTGATGAGCGCGAACCGCTCGGTCGGCGTCAATCGGTCGAGATAATCGCGCACCGCATCCGGCGCAGCCGCACGGGAAATGTCCTTCAACCGATCAACAACCTCGGCCAGGCCGACATCCGCAGGGTCAGGCGTCACGCCCGGCGGCGGTTCCCAAAGCAGCGACACCGTCTCCGCCATGTCGCCGACATAGGATCTCGACATCTTGAACAGCACGGGGTCAACCCGTTCCTCGGTCAGCCGTTTGATCAGCGACGCCTTCACCGCCGGAAAATCGAGCTCCCCCGTCAACGCCGCCAGCGCCCAGCCCCGATCAGGATCGGGCGTCGCCGTCAGATAATCCGCAATCAGCTTGATCTTCGCATTGCGCGAACGCGTGTAAACAAGGCGTTCAAGGAGGTCGGCGAAGGGTTTCATCTTCAGTCTTTGCTCCGCCAACGTGCTTTACGGGAAACCCCGTACAGACGGCATTTGTGCCATTCGCGTATTCTCGCGACGAAATTACTAGGAGAATGACGATGGGCCCCGAGAGCATAAGTGCAGGATCTGCAGCCGCCGCAGAAGGCATCGTGCAGGCGGGAGCCGCCGCAAAGCCTGAACTTGCCGACATAGAAACCGATTATCAGGTCCAGGACGATCAGACGGCTGACTGGTCACCTAGCCTGTTTGGAGCAATTCCTCTTGGCGGTATCGGCGGCACGCGCAATCTCACGGTTACGGAGGGACAGCTTCTTGATAGATTGACGCTGGACCAGGGCTTTCTGGGCTTAAAGCAATTTAGCGATATCCATGATCAAGCTTTCACTGAAGCGGATGCCCGTTTTGCCACGCCAGCTTCGCCTCCGCCGGTCGTGGCGGCGCAGATTGCAGCGCTCCCACCTGGCGAGCAGCAGAAAGCGTTGGCCATGTGGCAGGGGAACGATGGACATAACGATGCTTTTCGCCACGCGAATTGGAGTGCCCAACTTACACGTGCTTTTGGCGAGGAGTGGACCGTGCAGTTCACGACTGCGCACGAAGCGCGTCCCGGTAATCCAGGTATCAGGGAGGCCATGGACCTCTACAACAATTCGATCGGCATTCAGATCGCCGCCGATAATCCGCGTGCCAGCGCAGCTGAACTTGCCGATCTCGTCGCGGAAGCAGTCGCAGATGGCGAAACCGTCGTGGTCAACCAAGCCGGCAATCTTGAATGGAGCAACAACGTCATGATTGGCACGCACGGCCTTGCGCCTTCCGCGACGTCTCCCGGTGTGATAGCGGTTCCGAATGGCGATGCATCGGCTAATAATTAGTGTTCTAGTGCCGATGCTTATGGTACTCGCGGCGGCAGGGTGTGATATGGGTTTCGATCAAGACCGCTGGAACTCGGGCGCCGGAAATTTCACGGGTGAAAACCCGCGAGAGGGCATGATCGGCGATGTACGTGATGTTGTCTCGTATGGAATGCTGCGGACGGATGTTCACGCCGTTCTTGGCCCGCCGGACAGTTCTGGACGCGATGTGGATGGCTATGCGCTAGGTCGCAGCGCAGTAGGGGTCGACTTTGAGACTCTTGAAATAGGTTATGCGGACGGTCGGGTCGTTCGCGTGGATGTGACGACCACCTGATCGAAGACCGTTTGAGTATTACTCATCCTCGTCCTCCCGCCCGACGAGGTTGAGCGCGCGCGCCTTGATCTGCCGGGTCGCGCACCAATGGATCAGTGCGTCTTCGCGGCCATGCGTGACCCAGATTTCCTTCGC
>JBCCAC010000195.1:0-5113 GCA_039815015.1 Pseudomonadota bacterium
CGCGGTGATGACCCGCGCATCGGGCGCCAGGCCCGTCACCACGCGCATGCCGTCGGGCTGAAGATTGCCCAGCTCGACCGGAACGGGGACCACCATATTCTCTTCGTCGACCGTCATGACGATTTTCGACGACTGGTCGGTAAGAATGGCGCTGTCGGGAACCAGAATGGCCTCATACTCGCCGGAGCCGAGCAGCTGCATGCGGCCGAACATGCCCGGCACGAACAGCGCGTCCGGATTGGCGAAGCGGGCTTTCCCGAGGATGGTGTCGGTATTCACGTCGATCTGATTGTCGACGTAGATCATGCGGCCGCCATGGATGAAACCGGGATCGTCCTGCAACTTCAGGCGCACCGGATTCTGCACTTCGCGAGAGGAGGGGCGCGAGCCTTCCGCATTCTGCCTGACATATTTCAGATAGGCGGCTTCATCGGCAGTGAAGGTGAAATCGATCGGATCGAGCGAGAAGAGCGTCGTCAGCAGCGTCGAATTGGGACCACCACCAGAAACAAGATTGCCGGGCGTCACTTCGCGCTGGCCGACCCGGCCGGATATGGGCGCGCGCACGCGCGTGAACCCCAGATCCAGTTCGGCCTCGCGCACATCCGCTTCGGCCGCGACGACGGCCGTCTCGGCCTCCCGCGATCCCTGGACGCGCGCATCATATTCCTCTTCGCTCATGGCCGTCTCGGCCAGCAGGGTTTCGCCGCGCGCCAGATCGGCCCGCGCCAGATCGCGCCGCGTCTTCGCCCCCGCAAGCGTCGCCTTCGCCCGCGCCAGCGCCGCTTCGAACGGGCGCGGGTCGATCGTGAAGAGGAGATCGCCGCGATTGACGAAGGCGCCCTCGACGAAATGCGTCTGCTGCAGATAGCCCTCGACGCGCGCGCGCACCTCGACCGCCTCGATGGCTTCGAACTGACCGGTATATTCATCCCAGTCGACGATCTGCCGCGCTTCCGGCACCGAGATCGTCACGCTCGGCGGTGGCGGCGGTGCGTCGTCACTATCGGCGCAGGAGGACAGGAGCGCGATTGTCGCCGCGATCGCAAACGAATGAACTCGCATGACAGTTATTCCACCCCGCCCGTACGCCGCACTTATCGATCGCATCTGATATCAATCAGGTAATCGTCTTCGCTTCGTTCTGTCCAGCCGTCATTCATAATTACAGACAGGTTGCGGCCACGGATGTCACTGCGCCAAAGCCGTGCGCGTGTCGAACCGCTGGCTCAACATCGACGATCTTCGCGCGACGGCGCGAAAGCGCGCGCATCGCATGGTGTTCGATTATATCGACGGCGGCGCCGACGACGAGGCGGCGATGGTGAATAATGGCGCGGCATTCGGACATTACGACATCGTCCACCACGTGCTGCGCGGTGTCGAGACGATCGACACCAGCATCGAAAGCCTCGGCCACCGGCTCGCCGTGCCGTTCTATTGCTCTCCGGCCGCCGGCCAGCGCCTGTTTCACAAGGATGGCGAACGCGCCAGCGCCAGGGCGGCCGCCCATGCCGGTACCGCCTTCAGCCTGTCGACCCTGTCGTCGGTTTCCATCGAGGAGATTGCGGCGCTGACGGACGGTCCGAAATTCTTCCAGCTCTACGTCTGGAAGGACCGCGGGCTGGTCGCCGAGATGCTCGCCCGCGCCCGCGCCGCCGGCTATGGCGCCCTGATCCTGACGGTTGATTTCCCGATCGCCGGCAACCGGGAGCGCGACCCCCGAAACGGCTTCACCATCCCGCCGCGCTATGGCCCGCGACAGGCGTGGCAGGCGCTAATCCGGCCCGCCTGGACATTCGACTATCTGACCTCCGCGCCCATCCGCTATGCCAATCTCGACACGGCAACGCCTGCGACCAGCCTCACCGAATTCGTCGCGGCGCAGCTTCATGCCGGCTTTGCGTGGGCGGACGCCGAATGGGTTCTGGGCGAATGGAACGGCCCCGCCATCCTGAAAGGGGTGGCGCACACGGACGATGCCCGCCGCGCGGTGTCGTCGGGCTTCGCCGCCATCAGCCTGTCGAACCATGGCGGCCGCCAGCTGGACGCCTCACCCGCGCCGATCGACCTCGTCGAGAATATGCGGCAGACCATCGGCGGCGATGCAGAGATTCACGTCGACGGCGGCATCAGGCGCGGCACCGACATCCTGAAGGCCCTTGCTCTTGGCGCCGACGCCGTCAGCTTTGCACGGCCCTATCTCTACGGTCTGGCGGCTGCGGGGGAGGCGGGCGCGACCAGAGCGCTCGATCTGATGACGGCCGCCATAAAGCGCGACATGGCGCTCGCCGGCATCCGCAGCGTCAATGAACTCAGGCCCGACATGATCCGCCGCCGCTAGGCCGCCTGCAATGTCCGGCGCCAGTGATTCATGGTGCTAAAATTCATGGTGCCCAGAAGAGGACTCGAACCTCCACGTCCGCAAGGGACACCAGCACCTGAAGCTGGCGCGTCTACCAATTCCGCCATCTGGGCACGGGGTCTGGCAAGGTGCGCGGCGCTACGGCGATGGGACGCGCTTGTCAATGGCACGGACGGGGCGGTACAGGCGGTTTCGGACGGATCCTGCGTGGCGGGACCAAAACGGACAGGCGGTGTATCTTGACCGGACTCGTGACCATCTTCGGCGCCTCGGGGTTCGTCGGACGTTATGTGGTGCAGGCGCTGGCGAAGACTGGCGTCCGCATTCGCGCGGTGACGCGCGATCCGCACAACGCCCAGTTCCTGAAACCGCTGACCGAGCTGGGACAGCTCGGCTATGCCAGGGCGCGTCTCGATGATGCGGACAGCGTCCGGGCCGCGTGCGAGGGCGCGACGGGCGTCGTCAACCTGATCGGCATTCTCGACGGATCGACGGCAGAGTTCGAGGCCGTGCAGCGCGACGGCGCGCGGACGATTGCCGAGGCGGCGGCCGCCGTCGGCGCGGGCGCGATGGTACAGATGAGCGCGATCGGCGCCGACCCCGACGCGGAACCCGACTATGCCCGCACCAAGGGCGAGGGCGAAGATGCCGTCCGCACAGCCTTTCCCGGCGCGACGATCCTAAGGCCCTCGATCATCTTCGGACCGGAGGATGATTTCCTCAACCGCTTCGCCGCCCTGATGCGGCTGGCACCAGCCATGCCGGTAGTGGCGCCGGGTGCGCGCTTCCAGCCCGTCTATGTCGTCGACCTGGCCGAGGCGGTTGCTGCCGCCATCGTCGATCCCGGCACGCATGGCGGCAAGACCTATGAAATCGGCGGTCCGGACGTCGTTACGATGCGCGAGCTCTACCGCTTCATCGCCAAGGCGATCGGCCGCAATATCGGCATGCCGGAAGTGCCGGATCCGATTGCCGGCACGCTCGCGCGCACCTTCGGCTGGATGCCCGGCGCGCCCATGACCCACGATCAATGGCTGATGTTGCAGAAGCCGAACGTCGTCGGCGGCGAGAACGGCCTCGACGCCTTCGACATTTCACCGACGCCGATGGCCGCCGTCGCGCCCAACTGGCTGGTGCGCTATCGCCGTCAGGGCCGCTTCACCAAGATGGCCTGACACGGCGGACGGCCGCGCCCGATGTCGCTTCTGACACAGCTCGGCCTCGGAACGATGATGGTCTTCCTGACCGTGCTCCTGCAGGCGGCGATGGTGAACTTCGCCTACGCCTTCGCGCTGCCGCTTGCCCGGCGCGGCGGGCAGGATTTCCGCCATGGCGTACAGACGCTGGTCATCGCGGTCGTCACGCTCTGGATGATGGCGGCGCTCTCGCTGGCCGTATGGGTCTGGGCGGGACTGTTCCTGTGGCGCGGCGCGTTCCCGGATCTGGAGACCGCGCTCTATTTTTCCGCCGCGACCTTCACGACGCTCGGCTATGGCGACGTATTGCTCGACCGGCCGATCCGCGTCCTCTCCGGCATATTGGCGGCGAACGGCCTCATCATGTTCGGCCTGTCGACGGCGTTCCTGATCGATTTCGTCGACCGGTTCGGCCACGTCTACCAGGAGTCGGAACGCCGCGGCGCGGCGCGGGACGCCGACCTCAGGCCACCAGAATGAGAAGCGCGACCCCCATCAGGATGCGATAGACGACGAAGACCGTCATGGACGCCCGCTTCAGAAAACGCATCAGAAAAACCATGGTGAGGATCGCCGCGACGAAGGTCAGCGCGCCGGCGATCAGCGCATCCATCTGCATGGCCGCCGTCGCGTCCGCCAGATCCAGGACCGCAAGCAGTCCGGCGCCGGCGATGGCCGGGATCGACAGCAGGAACGAGAATCGCGCCGACTCCACGCGGCCATAGCCCAGGAAGCGTGCGGCCGACATGGTAATGCCCGACCGGCTGGTCCCGGGGATCAGCGCGAGCGCCTGGAACAGGCCGATGATGATCGTATCCTTCAGCGTCGCCTGCTCGAAACTCTTGACCTGTCGGCCGAACCGGTCGGCAAGGCCGAGGACGATGCCCCATACGATAAGGTTGGTCGCGACGAGCTGTGTCGAGCGAAACCCCTCCAGATAGCCACCAGTTTTCAGGAACAGGCCGAGGACGACGGCCGGGATGGTGCCGGCGACGATGTACCAGAACAGTCGGCGTTCCTGCGGCGCGGATCCGATACCGACGCTCGCCAGCCCGCCTGCGGCAAGGCCTCGCACGTCGCGCCAGAAATAGACGATGATGGCCGCCAGCGTCCCGACATGGACGGCGACGTCGATCAGCGGTCCCTGATCCGGCAGATCGGTCAATTTGGGGATCAGGATCAGATGGCCGGACGACGAAATCGGCAGAAATTCGGTCACGCCCTGCACGATGGCGATGATCAGCAGCTGGACGATATCCATTTCGGGGAAATCCTGCGAATGATTGATCGCGCCTGGTCGGACGCATCGACGGATGCACCGGCCTCCTGTCAGCCGCCTGTCTCACAAGCGGCTAACGGTCGCACGCGCGGCGAGCCTGAGGGGCCGGCGCGCACGATTGCGCGGAGTCCATTGCGGCCACTTCGGTACAATACGGCAAGAATCTCCTTTGCGCGTGCGCATATCCCAGCCATTTACCTGCTAAAATGGCAGCATGACTGCCCTTTAAGCGGCAAGTGGCGTGACTTGCGCCATTTTTTACGCTAGTCAGGC
>JBCCAC010000267.1:0-3939 GCA_039815015.1 Pseudomonadota bacterium
CCGTTCGAACACATCTACCGCCACCACCGCCGCTATCGCATCACCGAGGGATCGGAGGAGATCCAGATGCGTAAGGTCGCGGCGTACCTGTTCGGCTATCTCGGGCCGCGGCGCGAGGCCTTGCGGCAAGAATGAACAGGCGATGACAGGCCGTGGCGCTATCGAACAAATTGAGATCGAGCGCCCGACGCGCTAGCCGGTCATTTCGTACGAAGATCGAGGAAATCAGAATGGCGATGGCGCTGCGAACTCCACTCAGCCGGCGCACAGTCCTGACGGGCGCGGCCAGCATTGCGACCGCGGCGCTGGCTACCCGCACCCTGGCGGCCCAGCCGCTCGCCATATCCGGCCCTCCGTCTCACAGGCCCCTCGTCATCGCCCACCGCGGCGGCGCGGGGTTGAGGCCGGAAAATACGCTCGCGGCGATCCGCCACGCGCTCACCCTCGGCGCCGATGGGGTAGAGATCGATGTCCACCTGACGGGCGACGGCGTGCCGGTCGTCCATCATGATCCGAAGCTGCGGCCCGATACGGCGCGCACGCTGGGCGGCGGCTGGCTGACGGGCGAACCGCCGGCGCTCGCCGCGCTGACCCTGAACGAAGTGAAGGCGTACGATGTTGGCCGCCTCGATCCGGAAAGTCCCTATGCCGGTCTCTATCCACGGCAGGAGGCGGTCGATGGCGAGACGATCCCGACGCTGGCGGAGGCATTGTCCGTGCTCAAGGCACGCTCGAAGACCGCCATCGCCTTCATCGAACTGAAAACGCCGTTCGCGGCCGGCGCGTTCGAACATGACGCGCTGGTCGATGCGACCGTCGAGACGATCCGGAAGGCCGACATGGCGGACCGCGTGCGACTGATGGCGTTCGAATGGCGCGCGCTGGACCGCGCCGCCGAGCGGGCGCCGCCGATCGCGCGCGGCCATACGACCATTCCCGGCCGCTGGCTGGCGGACGATGCCCCTCCGGAACATCAGCTGCTCCCGAAGGCGACACGCGACGGGCTTGCCGCGCTCGTCAGGACCGGCCCCGCCTTCATGCGGGGATATGCCCCCGCAGCGCCGGACGGCTGGACGAAAGCGCTGATCGACGAGATCGCCCGCGATGCGGCCGGCTTCTGGACCGCGAACCATTATGATGTGACGCCCGAACTCGTGCGTCACGCCACCGCGAAAAACGTCGGGGTCTCGGCCTGGACGGTCGACCGGCGCACCGACATCGAGCGCGTTGCCGGCCTTGGCGTGAGCGCGATCCTGACCGATTATCCCGATACCGCGCTGAACGTCGTCGGCGCCCCCGCATAAGGCGTCGGTCATCGCCCGCCCGGCCCTTCTGATCGTCTATCATTCCATGACCGGCGGCACCCGGCAAATGGCGCTCGCCGCGGCCGAAGCCGCACGCGAGGAGGCTGAGGTCGAGACGCTTGTCAGGACTGCACCGGATGCGACTGTCGACGACCTTCTCGAAGCAGGCGCCTATCTGTTCGCGGCCCCGGAAAATCTGGCGGCCATCGCCGGCGTCATGAAGGCGTTCTACGACCGGGCCTATTATCCCGTTCTCGGCCGCATCGAGGGGCGGCCCTATGCGCAGATGGTCTGCGCCGGTTCGGATGGCGAAAACGCCGTGCGTCAGACGGCGCGGATCGCCAAGGGGTGGCGGCTGAAACCGGTTGCGGAACCGATCATCGTCCGTACCGAGGCGCAGACGCCGGAAGCGATCCTGGCTGAGAAGACGATCGCGGACGACGATCTTGCCCGCTGCGCCGAACTTGGCCGAACGCTGGCGGCGGGCCTTGCGATGGGAATCTGGTGATGCTGACATTCTACGACCCGATACAGGCCGATCATGCGCCTGCTCGGGAACTGCACAATGGCGACTGGGCGGACTATGCCGAGTGCCCGGGGCGCGCCGACCAGCTGGCGACGGCCTTTCCGGCCGCGCAATTGCCGGAACGGCATGGCGACGAAGCCATTCTGGCGGTTCACGATGCGGACTATGTCGCGTTTCTGCGCGCCGCGCATGACGACTGGCTGGGTGCGGGCCGGGAAGGGGACGCCATTCCCTATGCGTTCCCGGTGGTCGGACGCCGGCCGCTGACGCTGGATCGCATCGACGCTCGCCTCGGCCGCTATGGCTTCGATGCGGCGACGCCGATCGCGGCGGGAACCTGGGCGGCGGCACGGGCGGGCGCCGATGGCGCGCTGGCGGCGACCGAGGCGGTGATGTCGGGCGCCGTCGGTACGGCATTGGCACTCTGCCGGCCGCCGGGCCATCATGCCGGCCGCGACTATTTCGGCGGCTACTGTTACCTGAACAACGCGGCCATTGCCGCCCAGGCGGCGCGTGACGCCGGTGCAGGCCGGGTCGCGATCCTCGACGTCGATTATCATCATGGCAACGGCACGCAGGACATCTTCTACGACCGGAGCGACGTCGGCTTCGTTTCGCTGCACGCCGATCCCAGAACCGATTATCCGTTCTACTGGGGCCATGCGGACGAGACCGGTGAAGGCGAGGGCGCGGGGCATAACCGCAATTATCCGCTACAGCGTGGCACGGCGGCGCCGGAATTTCTCGAAGCTCTCGACGCGGCGGTGCGGCGGATCGCCGAATGGCGGCCGCAGATACTCGTCATTTCCTATGGCGCCGATACGTTCGCCAGCGATCCGATCTCCGCCTTTCGATTGAAAACCGAAGACTATCCGGAGATCGGCGGGCGCATCGCGGCACTCGACCTGCCGACCGTCATCGTGATGGAGGGCGGTTATGCCGTCGATGATCTGGGCGCGAATGTCGGCGCGTTCGCGTCGGGATTCGCAGACTGAGGGGAACGGGCGCGAATTGCCCCAAGCCCTGTTTCATGGGCATGGGCCATCAAGCACCGCTCATCCTGAGCCTGTCGAAGCCTCAATCCCGTCAAACTCGAGGCTTCCCGGTAGATCCGGATCCTTCAACAGGCTCAGGATGAGCTGGTTTTCATATTGCACTCGACACTGTTCAAATTGCGCTTGCGACGGGGCTACGCAGATCACCCTGCAAACGGGTCCGTCACCAGAATCGTGTCTTCCCGCTCCGGACTGGTCGATACGAGCGCGACCGGGCAGCGGGTCAGTTCCTCGACCCGCTTCACATATTTGATCGCCTGGGCGGGGAGGTCGTTCCAGGAGCGTGCGCCGACCGTGGAGCCGGACCAGCCTTCGAACGTCTCGTAGATCGGCTCTGCCGCCGCCTGCGCCGCCGCACCGGCGGGCAGGTAATCATAGTCGCGGCCGTCAACGCGGTAGCCGGTACAGATGCGCAGTTCCTCGAACGTATCGAGGACGTCGAGCTTCGTCAGCGCCATGCCGTGGACGCCGGATACGGCGATAGACTGGCGGACGAGCGCGGCATCGAACCAGCCGCAGCGGCGCTTGCGGCCGGTCACCGTACCGAATTCATGGCCGCGCTCGCCCAGTTTCTGTCCGGTCGCGTCCTCCAGTTCGGTGGGAAAGGGGCCGGCGCCCACGCGGGTGGTGTAGGCCTTGACGATGCCAAGGACGTAACCCGCTGCGGACGGCCCGGTACCGCTGCCGCTGGCGACCGTGCCGGAGACGGTGTTGGAGCTGGTGACGAAGGGATAGGTGCCATGGTCGACGTCGAGAAGGACGCCCTGCGCGCCCTCGAACAGCACACGGCGCCCGTCCGCCTTCGCTGCGTCCAGCTCACGCCAGACGGGGCCGGCATATGGCAGAATGTCGTCCGCGATCGCTTCGAGTTCGGCGACCAGTGCGGCGCGGTCGATGGGATCGATGCCAAAGCCGGCGCGCAGCGCGTTGTGATGCGCCTCGATCCGGTCGAGCTGCGGACCGATGCGGGAAAGGTCGGCGAGGTCGCAGACCCGGAGCGCGCGGCGTCCGGCCTTGTCCTCATAGGCGGGGCCGATGCCGCGCCGCGTCGTGC
>JBCCAC010000160.1:0-6196 GCA_039815015.1 Pseudomonadota bacterium
AAGGAGCTTCACAGCGCTTACCTGCGCGCCCCACAAACTCATCCACAGACTTATGCCATGATGCGCCGCGTCGCGATTTTCGTTAGAAGCGCGCATGGCTTCGAACCCCGTCCTCGCGCTCGCCGGCACTGGCGCCGTCACCGAATTGCCGCAGAATCTGGAGGCGGAAGCCGCGCTTCTGGGCGCGTTGATGATCGACAATGCGCTCGCCGCCGACATCCAGTCGCGGCTGAAGCCGGAGCATTTTCACGAGCCGCTGCACGCGCGCCTCTACGAGAAGATCCTGCAGCTGATCGACCAGAACATGCTGGCGACACCGGTGACGCTGCGGCCGCTGTTCCAGAACGATCCGGCACTCGTGGAGCTGGGCGGGCCGGCCTATCTCGTCCAGATGACGGAGGGCACGGCCGGCCTGCTCGCCGCCGGCGATTTCGCACGGCAGATCTACGATCTGGCGCTGCTGCGTGCGCTCATCACGGTCGGCCGCGACCTCGTCACTTCGGCGACCGACACCAGCGAGGACGTCGACCCGCAGACGAAGATTTCCGAAGCGGAAATGGCGCTCTATCAGGTCGCCGAACAGGGCGAGACGTCGGGGCAGGCGCGTATCTTCAAGGATGCCGCGACGATCGCCGTCAAGATGGCCGGCCTGGCGCTCAAATCGGGCGGGCATCTCTCCGGCCTAACGACCGGTCTCAATGGCATCAATGCGAAGACGGGCGGCCTCCACCGCTCCGATCTCGTCATCCTCGCCGGCCGTCCCGCCATGGGCAAGACCGCGCTGGCGACGAACATCGCCTTTTCTGCCGCCGAGCAGTTCATGCGCGACAAGAAGGACGATCCCGAGGCCGAGACGACGGGCGCGGCCGTCGCCTTTTTCAGCCTGGAAATGTCGGCCGATCAGCTGGCGACGCGTATTCTCGCCGAACAGTCGAAGATCAATTCCGAGGATCTGCGCATGGGCCGCATAAGCCAGTCGCAGTTTCGCGATCTCGGCCGTGCCGCCGCCCGCCTCGAAACCCTGCCGCTCCATATCGACGATACGCCCGGCCTGACCATCGCGGCGCTCCGGTCGCGCGCACGCCGTCTGAAGCGGCAGAAGGGGATCGGTCTGATCGTGATCGACTATCTGCAGCTGCTGCAGGGGACGAGCCGCAAGTCCGCCGATAATCGCGTGCAGGAAATCTCCGAAATCACGCGCGGCCTCAAGACGCTGGCGAAGGAACTCAACGTCCCTGTCCTCGCCCTGTCGCAGCTGTCGCGGCAGGTGGAACAGCGCGAGGACAAGCGCCCTCAACTCTCGGACCTGCGCGAATCCGGCACCATCGAGCAGGACGCCGATATCGTCATGTTCGTCTATCGCGAGGAATATTATCACGCCGCGAAGAAGCCGGAGGACGGAAGCGAAAAATTCGCCTCCTGGCTGGAAAAGGCCGAAGCGATCCGGGGTCAGGCGGAGGTGATCGTCTCCAAACAGCGACACGGTGCGACCGGCACCGTACCGCTGACATTCGAGGCCAACATCACCCGCTTCAAGGACCGCGCGGACGACGAGTTTCGCTAAAGCGTCATCAAACGAAAGCAAACAATTGTCATCCCCACGCAGGCGGGGATCCATTCGGTGCTGTATTTACGAAGCGCATAGCTTCTGGATCCCCGTCTGCGCGAGGATGACGAGGGGGAAGCGTGTGAACGTCCCGCGTCCCCGAGAAGAATGATTTGAAGGGATCCTGCCGACGTTCTGAAATCGTCGAACGCGCTAGGTTTCGTCTCCGATCACGTCATTCCGCAGCATCGCGCTCAGGTCTTCGTCCATCTCCACGTCCACCTGATAGGCGCCTTCGGCGTAGGGGCCGGCGACATAGGGGGCCAGGAGGACGCGGATCATCGCAATGCCGGTTTCCGAACTTCCGACCGGCACGACCGGCTGATCGTCGATGGCCGGGCATTCGCCGTATTTGCCCTCGATGACCGCATCTCCGCGCCGGTCGGCGCGCGCGCGTTCCAGGGCCGCACAATAGCGGAGCGCGATTTCGGTCTTTGCCGCCGCTGCGTCCTCGAACAAATCATATGCGCTCAGCGGCGCCTCGTTCTGCCGGTCCCACAGGATGCTGCCGTAGGTCAGGTTGGGATGCGCGCCGCCGGTATAGCTGTGCGTCTCGCCAACCAGGCTGAGAAGGGCGGGCGAGCGATAGCTGACGGTCCATGATGTGTCTTCGCTGACCGGCGCCGGCGGCAGATCGCGTTCGACGCGAAACTGAGCCTCCTCGCGCGCCAGCTCGCCAAGTTTGATGCGTGAGGCTTCGGCCGCCACGCGCATGTCCGCGAACAGCTTCGGATGCCGGGCGAGAGCGGGTGGCACCTGCCAGCGAAAGACCATCGTCGGCGTTTCCTCGACGATGCGCAGATCTTCCTCCGGGATCGACAGCGGCTCGACATCGTCTTCGGCGATCTCCGTCGCCGTACGCGGTTCCGCTTCGGCCGGCGTGGGATCGGGCGTCCGGTCGCAGGCCGCCAGAACGAGCAGGGCCGCCAGTAGCGAACCCGGTACTGCCGTCGACCCCGTCATCGTCTTCATCCCGTCACCTATCCGCATCGTCCGTCCGGCAATCTATTCCCGGCGCCATATCGTTCCGTCCGGCCCGTCCTCCAATATGATACCACGCGCCGCGAGGTCGTTCCGAATTCGATCGGCCGTCGCAAAATCGCGTGCCGCCTTCGCTGCGGCGCGTTCGGCGATCAGGGCGTCGATATCATCATCAGCGTCAGCGCCGCCTTCACGCCATTCGGCAGGATCGTTTTCCAGCAGCCCGAGCAGGTTCGCGCTCGCGCGCAGCACGGCGGCGTCACCCGTACCGGCCAGCACGCCCAGCCGCGCGATTGCGGCCGGTGTCCCCAGATCGTTCGCCAGTGCCGCCACCAATTCCGCGTCCGGTTCCGCCGTCAGTACAGGGGCACCTTCCAGCACGCGGTACCAGCGATCGAGCACCGTCTTCGCCTGAGTCAGGAGCGCGTCGGTCCAGTCGAGCGGCTGGCGATAATGTGCCGTCAGCATGGCGAGGCGGATGGTCTCGCCGCGATGCCCGGCCGAAAGCAGGCTTTCGATCGTGACGACATTGCCGAGCGATTTCGACATCTTCTCCGCATCGACGCTTAGAAAGCCATTGTGCAGCCAGTAATTGGCAAGCGGTGCGCCGGCGTGGGTGCAGCGTGACTGCGCCGCCTCGTTCTCGTGATGCGGAAAGACGAGATCCTGGCCGCCGCCATGAATGTCGATGGTGGTTCCCAGATGCTTCGCGATCATCGCCGAGCATTCCAGATGCCAGCCGGGGCGGCCCCGGCCCCAGGGCGACGGCCATCCGGCCTGATCGTCCGCGCTCGGTTTCCACATGACGAAATCGTGCGGATTCTTCTTGTAGGGCGCGACCTCGACGCGCGATCCGGCGACCATATCGTCGAGGGTCCGGTGGGAAACCGCGCCATATTTCGCGTCCGACGTCACATCGAACAGCACATGTCCCTCGGCGGCATAGGCATGGCCCGCCTCGATGAGGGCCGTCATCATCGAAATCATCTCGTCGATATGATCGGTCGCGTGCGGCGCGATGTCGGGCGGCAGGACGTTCAGCGCGGCGGCGTCTTCCAGATACCAGCGCTCGGCCTCTGCCGTGATGTCGGCGAGGTCGCGGCCGGTTTCCGCAGCGCGGGCCATGATTTTGTCTTCGATATCGGTGATGTTGCGGGCATAGGTCACCGCGCCGTCGCCATGGCTGTGCCGCAGCAGGCGAACGAGCAGATCGAAGGTAATGGCCGGCCGGAAATTGCCGATGTGCGCGCGGGCATAGACGGTGGGTCCGCAGACATAGACGGTGATGTTCTTCGGGTCGCGCGGAATGAAATCGCGTTTCGCCTTCGCCGCGGTGTCGTAGAGCCGGATGCCGCTCATCGGGCGCGGTCGAGAAGGTCGTCGAACGCGCCGCGCTCTTCATCGGTATAGCCGGCAGCTTCGCGGATCGCCCGATCTTCACGCCGGTCTGCAACGAAGTCCGACACTTCATGTGCCAGCACCGACAGCAGCGGCCCGGCGCGCGCGTCGGCCAGCCAGGCGGGCCGCTCGCCCGGGACGATGTCGAAAGTCAGCGTCAGCAGCATCCAGGCGAGCGCCGCCAGAAGCAGGCCTTTCGCGGCGCCGAAGCCGAGACCGAGAATGCGGTCGATCGGCCCGATGACGCTGTTCCTTACCCGGCCGCCCAGCGCGCGCGCCAGAAGTCGCCCTATGAAGAACGTGCCGACAAAGAGCGCGAGGACCGACAACACCGCCGCCGTCGTCTCGTCCGAGACGAAATCGAGCGCCATCTCGCGCCCCTCGTCGAAGAACAGATTGACGGCGACGATCGCCGCGACCCACGCGAACAGCGCCAGCACCTCGCTGACGAAGCCGCGCGCGAACCCCAATATGCCGAACAGGCCGATGGCGGCGAAGAACAGGATGTCGAAGGCGGTCAGATCGTCCATGGTTCCGCGCGATTAGCGGCCAAGACGAACGGCGTCACCCGTTTCGGACGCTAGACCGTGCCTGCCGCTCACGCGTCGTAGTGCTCACGCGTCGTAGTGACGCCATGCCCCGCGCGGTTGCGCCAGCCGGTCGGCCGTGACCTTCAGGACGTCATGGCTCCAGATCAGCCCGACATGGCTCGACCTGACCTCGACGCTCTCGTGCTGCGGCCCGCTGCCGATGTCCGCGCAGCCCACCGCGACGATGCCGTCTTCCCGGGTATACAGCGACGTCAGCGGGACGGGCGGCAGGTCCTCCAGATTGCCCGGCAGCGGCGGTCTGTCGACCAGATGATCGTTGAGCCGCTCATAGAGTCGCCATGCGTTGTTTGCCCGCACGTCGCCGGCGCAGGGCGTGCCGGCGGTAATGACCTGCCGCACGCAATCGGGTCGCCGCTTGGCGACCTCGCGGGCGTAGAGGCCGCCGAGCGACCAGCCGAACAGGCTGACCGGGCCGCCGCTTTCCCGGGCGATGCGAACCAGGCGCGATCGCATTTCCGGCAACAGGTCGGCGCGAAGGCCGAGATTCTGGCCGAGGTCCCAGCCATGGACGTCATAGCCGAGGCTGGAAAGCCGCCGCCTGAGAAGGAAGGTGGTCGTGTCCGCCGCGAGAAACCCGGGATAGACGATCACTGCGTGGCCGTCGCCGCGCGGCAGGCTGCCCGTCGTATCGCTGACGAGGAAGCGCGCGAACTCCGCGACCGCACGCACTTCCTTCAGATATTGTGTCCGGGACGGCGGCTGCACGGGGGGCTCAGACGCGCGCGCGAATATAGGCTTCGACGGCCGGTGCCAGATCGTCGCGCGAGAGGGCGAGATCGATCGTTGCGTTGACGAACCCTGCCTTGTCGCCGCAATCGTGCCGCGTTCCTTCGAAGGTGAAGGCGTGGAAGGGTTGCCGCCCGATCAGCGCGGCCATGGCGTCCGTCAGCTGAATTTCGCCGCCGGCGCCGCGCCCCTGATCCTTCAGGGTGGTCATGACCTCGGGCTGCAATATGTAGCGGCCGGGCAGCATCAGCGTGGAGGGTGCATCGGCCGGATCGGGCTTTTCGACGAGGCCTTTGACTTCGGTGAGCGCGCCGTCGGTTTCGCCGGGATCGACGATACCGTATTTGCCGGTCTCTTCCCGCTCCACGTTCAGCGCGCAGACGACGTTGCCGCCGACACGCTCATAGGCGCGCATCATCTGCGACAGGCAGCCGGGCTCGCCGACCAGCAATTCGTCCGGCAGGATGACGGCGAACGGCGAGTCGCCGACGACGCTGCGCGCGCACCAGACCGCATGGCCGAGGCCCAGGGGCTCCTGCTGGCGCACATAGGCGATACGGCCGGGGCCGATACGCGTCGCGTCGAGCGCGGCGCGGTCCTTGCCGCGCTCCATCATCGTCGTTTCCAGCTCATAGGCGATGTAGAAAAGATACAAGATCGCGGTCTTGCCGCGTCCGGTGACGAAGACGATCTGCTCGATCCCCGCTTCCAGCGCCTCGTCGACGGCATATTGGATCAGCGGCCGGTCGACGACGGGCAGCATCTCCTTCGGGATCGCCTTCGTTGCCGGCAGGAAGCGCGTGCCGAGGCCGGCGACGGGAAAAACGGCGGTCCGTACCGGCGTGGGGTCGGTCATGAAGTCTCCTTGGGATGC
>JBCCAC010000058.1:0-9573 GCA_039815015.1 Pseudomonadota bacterium
ATGCTCGCGCCGCACTCGCGGCCTGACGGTCCGCCCAAACACTCGACCGGACACTCGAGCAGGCACTCGACCAGGCAGGGGGTCACCGCTAAAGCGCCCGCAATGTCGTCACTTAGTCAACAGGAACGGGATGCGCTCGCGCCGATCGCCGGTCGCCACGATGCGATGCTGGCGAATGTCGAAAGCTGGTGCGCGCTCAACACGGGCAGTCGCAATCTCGACGGTCTCGCGGAGATGGCGGACATTCTGAAGGATGCGTTCGCCCCGCTCGGCGGCGAGGCGGAACTGCGCGATCCCGCACCGGCCGAAACGCTGGATGCGGAGGGCAACCGCGTCCCGCTGGCCCATGGCGCGAACCTCCACATCGTTCGCCCGGGCCGCGGCAACCGCCGCGTCGTCCTTACCGGCCACATGGATACGGTGTTTCCAAAGGATCATCACTTCCAGGAACTTGGCTGGGTAGAGGACGGCGTCCTGAACGGTCCCGGCGTCGCCGATATGAAGGGCGGCATCGCGGTCATGCTGGAGGCGCTGCGGGCACTCGAAGCCTCGCCCTTCGCTGGTCAGCTCGGCTGGGAAGTCGTCCTCAACGCCGACGAGGAGGTTTCCTCGCTCGGCTCCGCGCCGCTGCTCGCCGAGGCGGCGGAACGCTGCCAGATCGGCCTGACGTTCGAACCGGCCGCCGACCCGGACGGCACCCTCGCCGGCGGCCGCAAGGGTTCGGGCAATTTCGCCGCCGCCATCACCGGCCGCGCCGCCCATGCCGGGCGCAATCCCGAGGACGGCCGCAACGCTCTGGTCGCCGCCGCCGATCTCGCCGTGCGCCTGGACGCCATGAAGCGCGACCGCGATACCCTGTCCGTCAATCCTGCGAAGCTGGACGGCGGCGGCCCCAACAATGTGGTGCCCGAAAGCGCGGTCCTGCGCTGGAACGTCCGCCCGCTGACGCCCGAGGATCAGGCCTGGGCCGAGGCGCGGCAGGCGGACATTCTCGCGGACATTCGCAAATGCCACGACGTCGCCATCGACGTGACCGGCAGCTTCGCACGGCCGCCCAAACCGCTCGACGAGAAACAGCGCGGCCTGTTCGAACTCGTGAAGGGCTGCGGTGCCGATCTGGGCCAGGAGATCCGCTGGAAGAACACCGGCGGCGTCTGCGACGGCAACAATCTCGCTGCGGCAGGTCTTGCCGTCGTCGACACGATGGGCGTCCGCGGCGGCGCGATCCATTCCGACCGCGAATTCCTGATCGTCGAAAGCCTGACTGAACGCGCCGCGCTCGCGGCGCTGACCCTGATGCGCCTCGCCGACGGGCGGCTCGAAGCATGAGGCGCGAAAAAAAATCCTCCCCGAAACGGGGAGAGCCTGCCCCGGACCTGATCCGGGGGGGACCGCCGGAACGGCGGTGGCGGGGGCTCGCGGTACATGCGATTTCCCTGGAAGGCACCGAACGCGTCGACAGCCCCCTCCACCATGCTGCGCATGGTCCCCCTTTCCGCTTCGGGGAGGAACCATACGCCTCTCCGCGAGGATTTTGACATGTGGTTCGTTCGTCCCGCCGGCGTCGGCGATACCGATGCAGTGCTCGATCTTGCGAAGCTGACCGGCGCCGGATTTACCAACCTGCCGCCCGACCGCGACAGCCTGGCCGAACGTCTCGCCCGTTCCGACGCCAGCTTCGCACGTGCGGAAGAGACGCCCGACGACGAACTATATATGCTGGTCATGGAGGAGGCGGGCACCGGCCGCATCGGCGGTAGCGGGCTGCTCTTCAGTCGCGTCGGCGCGCGCTGGCCGTTCTATTCCTACAAGATCGCCGCCCTGTCGCAGCATTCGCGCGAGCTCGACCGCACCGTGAAGCTCGACGTTCTCCACCTCGTCAACGATTTGGGCGGTGTGAGCGAGGTCGGCGGCCTCTTCCTGCACCCCGATCTGCGCACCGGCGGCCTTGGCGGCATGCTGGCACGGTCGCGTTATCTCTTCATCGCCCGGCACCGCCGCCGATTCGCCGACCGCGTGCTGGCGGAGCTGCGCGGCCGCGTCCTCGAAGACGGGTCGTCACCCTTCTGGGACGGGCTCGGCCGTAAATTCTTCGACATGGAATTCCAGGCGGCCGACAGTTTCAATTCCTTGAACGGCAACCAGTTCATCGCCGACCTGATGCCCAAGCTCGCCATCTACGTCGCACTGCTGCCCGAGGCGGCACAGGACGCTATCGGCAAACCGCACGATACCGGCGTTCCCGCCATGCGCATGCTGGAAAAGGAGGGCTTCGCCTATTCCGGCTATGTCGACATTTTCGACGGCGGGCCGTCCATGACCGCCGATACGGACAAATTGCGCACGCTGGAGGCGGCGCAGCCGCTGCCCGTCGAGCGGATTACCGACATTGCGGATGCGGATCGCAAGGGGCTGGCCGCCAGCGGGACGCTGAAGGATTTTCGCGCCTGGGCGACGTCGGCCACGGCGGGTGAGGCGGGGCTGACCTTGCCCGCGCACGAGGCCGCCATCCTGGGCATCAAGACCGGAGACACGATCACCCATGTCGCGCGCTGACCTCATATCGACCGACCCCGTCACCGGCGAGGAGGTCTGGCGCGGCCCGGTCGCCAGCCCTGAGGATGTCGATGCCGCCGTCGCCGCCGCGCGCGCCGCGCAGCCCGCCTGGGAAGCGGTACCCCTGTCCGACCGCCGCGACCTCCTGCAGCGCTATCAGAACGCCGTGCGCGACCGCGGCGATGACCTGGCGCGGCTGATCGCGCGGGAGACGGGCAAGCCCTTCTGGGAAACCAAGACCGAAGTCGCCGCGACCATGGCGAAGGTCGATATTTCGATGACGGCCTATCAGGAACGCACCGGTGCGCGCGAAAAGGACGGCGACGGGTTCGTTCAGGCGCTGCGCCACCGCGCGCACGGCGTCCTCGGCGTTCTCGGCCCGTATAATTTTCCGGCGCACCTTCCCAACGGCCACATCGTGCCCGCGCTGCTCGCCGGCAACACCATCGTCCTCAAACCCAGCGAGCTGACGCCCGCCACCGCGCATCTGCTGCGTGAGTGCTGGCTGGCGGCGGGCCTCCCGGAAGGCGCGCTGCAGATCGTCGATGGCGAGGGCGCGGTCGGGAAGGCGCTTGCGGGCCATGCCGGCCTCGACGGGCTGCTGTTTACCGGCAGCGCGACAACGGGCGCGGCGCTCTCGCGCCAGTTCGCGGCGACGCCGGGCCGCATCCTCGCGCTCGAAATGGGTGGCAACAACCCGCTGATCGCGTGGGACATTCACGAACGCGACCTCGAATCCGCCGCCGCGCTCATCGTGCAGTCCGCGTTCCTCTCGGCCGGCCAGCGCTGCACCTGCGCGCGGCGCCTGATCGTGCGCGACAAGGTGCATGACGAGATCCTGCATTATCTCAACGAGCTGACGGCGGACCTCATCGTCGGCGCACCGTTCGACGAGCCGCAGCCCTTCATGGGGCCCGTCGTCTCCAACCGTGCCGCGGATCATCTGCAGGAACAGTATCTCGACCTCGTCATGAAGGGCGCGAAGCCGATCCGGAAGCTCGACCGTCCCGATGCCGACCGGCCGTTCCTGACGCCGGCGATCCTCGACGTGACGTCGGTCGAAGATCGCCCGGACGAGGAAATGTTCGGTCCCGTCCTCCAGATGATCCGCGTCGACGATTTCGACGCCGCCATCGCCGAGGCCAATAATACGCGCTTCGGCCTTTCCGCCGGACTGCTCTCGGCCGATCCCGACCTCTACGCCCGGTTTCGGCGGCAGGCACGCGCCGGCATCGTCAACTGGAACCGCCCCACCAACGGCGCCTCGTCCGCCGCGCCCTTCGGCGGCATCGGCGACAGCGGCAATCACCGCCCCAGCGCCTATTATGCCGCGGACTACTGCGCCTATCCCGTCGCCAGCCTGGAATATGAAAAGATCAAAGGCGAGATCGCCATGGGCCGCACCTCACTCGCCCCGGAGGAAAAGACCGAGCCGGAATAGGCGTCACGAGAACGCTCCGAAGCTGAAATAGCCGACGCCCCGGACCCGTCCGCCTTAATCCCTGATTGCGGCGTTTGAGTGCGCCATCATCCTTTTCTTGTCATCCCCGCGCAGGCGGGGATCCATTCAGCGCTCCATTTGCCAGGCACGTAACCAATGGACCTCTGCCTGCGCGGGGACGACGATAGGGGCGCGGTTCGCGCGAAAATCGAAACGCCCTACTCGCCAAGGTCCTCCGGCCGGTTGACGTTCATCAGCCCCGGCACATCGACCCGCCGCGCCCCTGCCGCGTCCGCCCAGCCATGAAGACTGCGCCCGTGCGCCCCCGACAGCCGTGCCAGCAGGCGCTCCGCATGATCCGCACGCCACAGACCGATGACGGGCTGTCCGGCGACGACCGCGTCGGCGGGCTGCAATTTCGCGCGCAGATCGGCGGGCAGGTTCGGACAGTCGCAACCTGCGCTCAGCACGCCGGCATATCCGTGCCTCCCGGCATGGACGAGCGCGCCCGCCAGCCCGCCCAGCGGCCCCAGTCCGGGCGCCGGCAGATCGTCGATGCGCCTAAGCCCCGGCCAGTCTCGCCCGACGACGATCAGTTCATCGACCTCTGGCCCGAGCGCCCGCGCCACATGGTCGATCAGCGCGGTCCCGCGCCAGAGGGCCGCCGCCTTGTCGCCGCCGAACCGCCGCGCCTCGCCGCCGGCGAGGATCGCGCCGAGCACCCGCATCAGCCCAGCCGCTCGGCGTGCCAGCCGATGTGATCGGCCATGAAGCTCGATACGAAATAATAGCTGTGGTCGTAGCCTGGCGCGAGATTCAGGGTGAGGTCCTGTCCGACCTCCGCACAGGTGTCGCGGAACAGGCCGGTTTTCAGCTGCGCCTCCAGAAACTCGTCCGCCATGCCCTGATCGACGCGCAGATGCGGATGCCGCGCGCCGTCGGCGACGAGCGCGCAGGCATCGTAATCGCGCCACGCCGCCTCGTCCGCGCCTAGATAGGCCGTCATCGCCTTCCGGCCCCAGGGCGAGCCGAGCACCGTGACGATCGGCGAAAAGGCCGAAATGCTGCGGAACCGGTCCGGCGCGCGTAGACCCATGTTGAGCGCGCCCATGCCGCCCATCGAATGGCCCATGATCGCCTGCCGGGCCCGGTCGACCGGGAAGATGTCGGCGATCAGGCCGGGCAGCTCGTCCTCGATATAGCTGCGCATGCGGTAATGCGCGGCCCAGGGCATCTCGGTCGCATCGACGTAGAAGCCGGCGCCCTCGCCCAGATCATAGGCCTCGTCGTCGGCCACCCCCTCACCGCGGGGGCTGGTGTCGGGCGCGACGAATATGATGCCGTGCCGGGCGCAGGCCGCGCGATAGTCGCCCTTCTCCATGACGTTCGCATGCGTGCAGGTCAGGCCCGACAGATACCAGAGGACCGGCAGCTTCGCGCCCTTTTCGTGCGGCGGGACGAAGACCGCGAAGCGCATGTCGGTGCCCGTCGCCGACGACGCATGGTCATAGACGCCCTGCGTCCCGCCATGCGCCTTCCAGCTGGAAACCGCTTCCATGTCAGCGCGGGCTGCGCTTCGCCAGTATCCGCTGCAGCGTGCGCCGGTGCATCTTCAGCCGCCGCGCCGTTTCCGACACATTGCGGTCGCAGAGTTCGTAAACGCGCTGGATATGCTCCCAGCGCACGCGATCGGCCGACATCGGGTCTTCCGGCGGCTCCGGCTTGTCGCCCGGCGTCACCGACAGCGCCTTGACGATATCGTCGGGGTCGGCGGGTTTCGCCAGATAATCGACCGCGCCCGCCTTGATGGCGGCGACGGCGGTGGCGAGATTGCCATAGCCCGTCAGCATGACGATGCGGATGTCGGGATCATGCGCGCGCAGTTCCTTGACGAGGTCGAGGCCCGAGCCATCCTCCAGCTTCATGTCCAGAACCGCGTGCGTCGGTTTCATCTTGGCGGCGAGGGCGCGCGCCTCGGCGACACCCTCCGCCGCCGCGACGTCATAGCCGCGCCGCGACAGGGTCAGCTCCAGCCGCTGCCGGAAGCTGTTATCGTCATCGACCAGCAACAGTCGGTCGGTGCCTTCGCTCATATTGCAGACTCCTCGAAAGAAATGTTCGTGGGCAGGTCCGCGACCCGCTCCTGTTGCGGCCAGCTGATCTCGACGCGCGCGCCGCTGCGTTTCTCACCATTGCGAAAACGGACGCGGGCGCCCGTGCGTTCCAGAAGCGTCGTCGCGATGAAGATGCCGAGCCCGGTGCTGCCGCTCCCCGACCGCGACGGGCCTAGATAGGGCTCGCCCAGATGCGGCAGCAGTTCGGCCGCGAACCCGTCGCCATCATCCTCGATGTGCACCGCCACCCGGTCCGTGTCGCTGGTGGCGGCCAGGACGACGCGACTCTTCGCGTGCCTGACCGCATTGTCGACGAGGTTCAGGAGGCCATGCCGCAACTCCGGCGTGCGCGCGACGACGGGCAGCGGCGGTTCGGACTTGGCGACCATCACTGGCACGCGCGCGTCGGCGAAACTGTCGGCCGTTTCCATCAGGAACGTCTCCAGCGGCAGTTCGGGGAAGGGCGCGTCCGCCTCCGAACGCTGCGCGATGCCCGCCAGGATGGCGCGGCACCGGTCCGCCTCGCGGCCCAGAAGGTCGACGTCGGGGCCGAAATCGGGATCGCCCGACAGCTCGTCGTTCAGATCCTTCGCGATCAGCTTGATGGTGCCGAGCGGGCCGCCCAGCTCGTGCGCCGCCGCCGCCGCCAGCGCCCCGAGCGCCGACATCTTGGTCTCGCGCTCCAGCACCGCCTGCGTCGTCACCAGCGCCTGCTGCCAGCGCCGCGCCTCCAGCGATACGCGCAGCACATAGGCGGCGATGAAGATCAGCGTGAAGGTGATGGCCGTGAAGGTCGCGAATTGCAGGCGCTGCGGAACGACCGGCATCGGCCCGTCCCAGGGCAGCGGCCGCGCCCAGTTCCACTCGGCAATCAGGATGGCGACGGCGATGGCGATGAGCGCGATGGTGGCGCGGGGCGACAGCATGGTCGCCGAAATGGTGACGGGCACGATCATCAGGACGACGAACGGATTGCCGATCCCGCCCGTCAGGAACAGCAGCACGCCGAGCTGCGCCAGGTCGAAGGCGAGATGCGCCAGCGCCTCCGATCCCACCAGCCGCGCCTTGCGTGAATAGAGCGCGTAAAGCCCGCAGTTCATGATGACCGACGCCAGGATCGCCGCCGCCGCCGCCCAATAGGAAAATTTGTAACCGAACCCCAGGGCGACGATCACCAGCGTCAGCGTCTGGCCCAGGATCGCCATCCAGCGGATGACGATCAGGGTCCTGACGCGTACGCCCGGCAGGCCGAGCGTTTCCGGGAGCAGGCGTGCACGATGCATGAGGGGCGCTATAGCGGCCGTAGCGGTCGAGGACGATGGACGAATCCGCACAGCGCCGCGGCATCCGGAAAGCGAACATGGTGGGAAGCGAAGATGACGAATGACGACCCCGATGCGCCGGTGACGCGCTGGCATCTCGTGCGGCATGCGCCCGTCATCGGCGCCGGTCCCGGGGCGCTCGGCCTTCTCTACGCGACGCATGACGAGCCGGCCGATACGTCGGACAGGGCGGCGTTCGACTGGCTCGCCAACTGGCTGCCCAGGCGCGCGCGGCTCATCACCAGCGGCCTGAAGCGGACCGAGGCGACGGCCGACGCCATCCTTGCCGCCGGCTGGCGCGCCGGCCCGCGCGGCGTGGATGCGCGCTTTCAGGAGCAGCATTATGGCGACTGGCACGGCGCGGCGCGGGACACTCTGGCCGATGCCCGGCGCGCGCCGCCGCACAATTTCTGGTTCCACAGCGCCGCCGAGCGCCCGCCGGGCGGCGAATCTTTTGCGGACGTCCACGCCCGCGTATCCGCCGCGCTCGATAACCTCAGCCGCGAACATGCCGGCGAGACCATCGTCCTCGTCGGCCATGGCGGCACCTTCCGCGCCGCGCTCGCCCATGCGCTCGGTCTCGACCTCGACCGCGCTCTGACCATCAGCGTCGCGAACCTGTCGGTCACCCGCATCGACCACCGCCCCGGCGCCTGCGCGGGTGGCGACTGGCGCACGGTCTACGTCAATCGGCGTCCGGACTAGCCCGCTTCCGTCTCCCGGGCGTCGAACCGTGAGATCTTTCCGTCGCGAAAGCGGAAGACGTGCAGAATGGTCCTGTCGGCCAGCCCGTGATCCTGGTTTTCGAGCGGGCGCCCCTCGGGATCGCGGACCGTCTGTCTGACTTCGGCAACAACCGCACCGCCCTCGTCCGCACGAAAGCCGACGGGCTCGACATGGGCTCTGACCATGGTCCATTGCCGCGTCCAATAGGCGCGCACGGCGCCATGGCCGTGCACATGGCCGCCGTCCATGGCGTTCGCCCATATCACATCGTCCGTCAGGAAGGTCATGATCTCGTCGATATCCTGGGCGTTGAAGCGGTCATAAAGATGTCGCAGCGTATCGATTTCATCATCCATGGCGCTCTCCGTCTTTGTACGACCCGATCATGATTCCATTCTTTCCATATGCACGTATATATGTGCATATGGAAAGCGGCAACATGTGAAAGACGACAGGGGGAAGATCGATCGATCAGGACGTGCTCAATACGCCGGGCCATCTCATCAGCCTCGCGGCCCGCCGTTTCGCGCGTGCCAGCGAGATGCGGCTGAAGCCGCTCGGCTTCGGCGTCGGCCATCTGCCCGTCCTCGTTGCGCTTCGTGACAGCCGCGCGAGCACGCAGCGTGACCTCGCCCGGTTCGCCCGCATGGAGCAGCCGCCGATGGCGCAGATGCTCGCGCGCATGGAACGCGACGGCCTTATCCGGCGCACGCCCGACCCCGCCGACCGCCGCAGCAGCCTCGTCACGCTGACCGAGGAGGCCGAGGCGCGTCTGCCGGCGGCCATCGACGTCCTCCTGCAGGGCAATCGTGACGTGCTGTCCGGTTTTACGGATGAAGAGGCGGTCCAGTTCACGGCCATGCTCGTCCGGCTGATCGCGAATCTCGACCATGTGCTGGACGGCGATCCGCCGCCCGGCCGACCTTAATTCGGCCGCGTCGCCATCAGGCCGATCGATTTCATCGTCATGACCGGTTCGTCATCCTGGTTGAAGACGGTGACGTCCGAATGGATCGAACCCATGTCCGGGCGCGAGCGCGACGGTCGCACCTCGGTCAGCTCGGTCTCCACACGCAATACGTCGCCCGGATAGACGGGGCGCAGCCAGCGCAGGCCGTCCAGCCCGGGCGAGCCCAGGCCGGCATGATCGCGCGTCTTCATATCGTCGACCAGCATGCGCATGGTCATGGCGCAGGTGTGCCATCCGGACGCCGACAACCGGCCGAAATGCGTTCTGGCGGCCGCCTCGTCATCGAGGTGAAAGGCCTGCGGATCGTATTTTCGCGCAAATTCGATCACCTCGTCCCGCGTGACCTCGTAGCGGCCGAACGCATGCCGCGTGCCGACGACCATGTCTTCCAGATAGTTCATGGCGAGAGGGTTACCCGCGGACGCGGCCGATCGCTGCCTCTCC
>JBCCAC010000323.1:0-3150 GCA_039815015.1 Pseudomonadota bacterium
CATCGAACGTCCGGACCTGAAGCTGATCGTCGTCGGTACGCTCGGCTGGGACAATGACGCCGTGCGCCACGCCTTCATGCCTTGGCTGGAGCGCGGCGCGATGTTCCTGTTGAACGCCGTCCCGACGCGCGATCTCAGGACACTCTATGCCCATGCCGCGGCGACGGTCTGCCCCAGCTATGGCGAGGGCTTCGATTATTCGGGCGTCGAGGCCATGGCGTCAGGCGGCGTCGCCATCGCATCCGACCTCTTGGTGCACCGAGAGGTCTATGGCGATGCCGCGCTCTATTTCGACCCCTATTCCACCGCCGCGCTCACGGATACGCTCGCCAGGCTGCTCGATGACGAGGATCTGGGAGACCGCCTGCGCGCACAGGGCGCCATCAATGCGGCGCGATACCGGCCGAAAGTCATTCTGCCGCAATGGCAGCGCTTTCTGGAACGCGTCGTCGAAACCGGTCGACGAGGGCCGTCAGCCCGATGATCACGGCGAACGCCACCAGGCCCTGAACCGCAAAGCCCGCTGCGCCGCCCGGCGGCGGTTCCGCCGCGAACCAGGAAAACAGCTGTAGCGCGATCATCAGGGCGCCGAATCCGATCAGAAGCCAGCGGCCGGGCGGCCGTCGCGGCGGCACGCGGCGTGCGTAGATCCACAGACCGAGAACGAACAGCACGAGTTCCAGCGGTACCACCACGGCGGGCACGTCCCAGAGCCCGAGGCCGTAACCCGTGTCGCCCGCAATCGTCATGTCCGGCCGGTGCGTCAGCCAGTCGAGCAGCCAGTGCGACAGGACCACCGCGCCCGCAACGCCCGCAGCTATCAGACGCCGCGTCGCGAGCCCGACCAGCGCGCCGAATGCGACCGCCCAGCCCAGCGTTCCCAGCAGGCTGTGCGACCATGGATAATCATAGAGGTCCAGATCGCTCAGCACCATCAGGCCCGGCACGATGCGCATATGCTCGAGATCGGTGAGCACGAACGCCATGAAGGCGATGTCGGTCAGTTGCGAGGCGGCGACCAGCACGGGCGCCGACGGCGCACCGCGAACGGCGGCACCGGCGAAGCCGGCGGCGAAATGACCGATGAACATGGCGCGACATGCTGCGTCGTCACGTCGTCCCGGGCAAGGCTATCGCGAATGGGAGGCCCGCGAAACGGGCTGCGCGCCGCCGATGGACCCGGCCCTTACGCCGCGATAGGCGTGACCGGCGCCCAGCAGGCATGAAAGGTCATCATCTTGTCCACGCCCCGTATTTTGAAGCCCCGTTTCTCGCTCCCTGTTATCGCTGCCGCCCTCACTGGCACGGTCATGGCCGCACCCGCATATGCACAGGGCGAGGCGGATCTCGACCGCGCCCGGGCCGTCCTAGCCGAAGCGCCCGTCTTCGACGGTCATAACGATCTGCCCTACGCCATTCGGGAGCTGAACGGCGGCAATCTCGCCGATTTCCCCTTCCCGCGCCTGCCGGACGATCTGCGCGGTCAGATCGCCACCGATGGTGAGCGTCTGTCCGCCGGCGGCGTCGGCGCGCAATTCTGGTCGGTCTACGTCCCGGCGAGCCTGCCGGAGCCCGAAGCCGTCGTACAGGTCATTGAACAGATCGACCTTGCCGACCGGCTGATCGCCGCCAATCCGGATCGTCTGGAAAAGGCGGCGACGGCTGCGGACGTCCGCCGCATCATCGCAGCGGGAAAAGTGGCGGGAATGTACGGCGTCGAGGGCGGACATGCGATCGGCAACTCGCTGGGCGTCCTCCGAAAGCTGTACGACCTCGGCACCCGCTACATGACGCTGACGCATTCGGCGACGCTCGCCTGGGCCGACAGCGCCACCGATGCCCCAAAATCGGACGGGTTATCGCCGTTCGGGCTCGAAGTTATTCGCGAAATGAACCGTATCGGCATGTTGGTCGATCTCAGTCATGTCAGCTCGCCGACCATGGCGGACGCACTGGATATCAGCGCCGCGCCCATCATCTTCTCGCACTCCAGCGCGCGCGCTATCGCCGACCATCCGCGCAATGTGCCCGACGACATATTGGCGCGCATGCCCGAAAATGGCGGCGTCGTGATGGTGACCTTCGCGGAGGGGTTTCTAAACGAGGCGCGCCGCCAGTGGTGGGCGGACGAAGCGGCCGAAGAGGCCCGGCTTGGCAGCCTGCATCCCGGTCGTCCCGACCTCGTTGAAGCCGCGCTTGAGACATGGCGGGCTGACAACCCGGCGCCCAAGGCGAGCATCGCGGATGCGGCCGATCATATCGACCATATCCGCAAGATCGCCGGCATCGACCATATCGGCATCGGCGGTGATTTCGACGGCGTGACGTCCTATCCCACCGGTCTTGAAGACGTATCGACCTATCCCGCTTTGTTCGCAGAGCTCGTCAGGCGCGGCTATTCCGACGACGATCTCGCCAGGATTGCCAGCGGCAACATTCTCCGCGTTCTGGAAGCCGCCGAAGCCGTCGCGACGCGCCTTCAGCGCGAGACCGGTCCCAGCGAAATGCGGTTCAGCGCCGTGCCGGATACGGAATGACGGTCCGGACCGCGGGGCGAACGGCGCGTTCGCTCCCCGGTCCGGATCCTGTCCTTAATTGTCGAGGGCGTCGGCGCGTTCGTCGATCGCCTCGGCACGTGCTTCGGCATCTTCGACGACCTGCTCCGCCTCGGCTTCCAGCGCGTCGGCTTCGGCTTCGCCGGCTTCCAGAACCGCGTCGGCCTGATCTTCCAGCTCATCGCTTACAAGCTCGGCCTGTTCATCGGCGATCTCGCCGAGCTCCTCGGCCGGTCCTTCCTCGAACACGCCGTCCGCGTCGTTGAGATTGTCGATCTCCTCGCCGATTTCCTCGCGCGGGCCGTCACAGGCGGCGAGCGCAAAGGCGAGCGTGGCCGCGGCTGCGGTCAAGACGGTTTTCATGTCAGATTCCCTTTTCCCTTTGACGGGCAAACCATGACAGGAAGCAATAGTTCCCGCAATGACGCTGGCGGCGTTACCGCCCCTGGCCGCGCCAGCGGTGGATGGTACGGTCGAGAATCTCTTTCTCGCCGCCCTTTTCCTTCCAGAGTTCGCTGAACAGGGGATCGTCGGACGCCGGCCGCAGATTGGCGTCGAGATCGTCCAGCCGGACGCGGATCGGAATGTTGACGCC
>JBCCAC010000068.1:0-9145 GCA_039815015.1 Pseudomonadota bacterium
CGCCAGGACGCGCTGGCGATGGCGGTGGCGCGGCCGTCGAACGCGGCCTCGGCGGTCGCATCCAGGTCGGCGGCGTCGATGACGCTGGTACGGACGCCGAATGCGGCGAGGGCCAGCGCGGTCGTCATGCCGACGAGACCGCCGCCGATTATGATGGCGTCGGGCGACGGGTCATTTGCTGATGGGGTCGAAGTCATGATGCCCATCCGTCTAGGCGCTGCCGATGACCGGGGAAAGGCGCACGGGTGACGCATGAGCGGGCTGAGCGGCGCTTAAATTTGGAGCGGATCGGCCGCGGCGCACAAAATATGAGCAGTGATTTGCAATTGGCATGACCGTTACGCTGACGGACGGATTTGGCACGGCGTTTGAAAGGACAGCTCTTGAGACGGCGGGGGGTCCCGCTCTCTTGCTCGCTCGGATACTTCCTCCCCGGATGTCCAGAGGAACCACTTGGGGCTGGCCGCGGGGAATGAGCGGCCGGCCCCTTTTTTCACCATTCGTTCTTGTGCCTGGCGCGCCCGCTTGCGAAACAGGGTCTCGAGATGGCGGGTGCGAGGGTGAAGAAGCCGGCGGGGGGCACGCCCCCGGACATGGCGCAGACGGCCGGCCGTGCGGCGCGCCGTGCGCTCGGTGTCATGCTGTCGCTCGCAGGAGTGGCGCTTGCCCTCGCGCTCATCAGCTACGATCCGTCCGATCCGTCGCTGAACCGCGCCACGACGGCGGCGCCGAGCAACTGGCTGGGCGGTCTCGGGGCGATTTTCGCCGATCTGACGCTGCAGCTCGTCGGCGTCGGCATCGTCCTCGTCATTCCGCTGATCGTCCTGACCGGGATCCGGCTGGCGCGCGAGACGCCGCGGCCGAATCTGGCGCGGCGCGCCGTAATGACGGCGGTCGCCGCGCTGCTGACGGCCATCGCCGTCGGTCCCCTCGCGCTCGGGGCGCTGCCGGCGGGGCCTGGCGGACTCGTCGGCGGTCTCGGCCGGCTCGGCATGGAGGCGGTGATGGCAGCGACCCCGCCGACATTACCGGCAAGCGCGGTCCTCTATGCCGTCATCACCCTCTTTCTGATACTTGCCCTTGCGCTGGCCATTATCGGGCTGGCGCTGCCCAAGGGCTGGCTCGCGACGCTGTTTGCCCGCGAGCGCGCGGAAGCGGCGGAAGTCGCGCCGCGCCCCAAGCCGCCGCGCAAACCGCGCGAGGTCGTGGAACCGGCCGCCAGCGTCACCGCCGACGTCACCGCCGCCGCACCGAAACGGCCCGTCAAAACCGCAACGAAGGTCAGGAAGCCGTCCGGCCGCGCGGCGCGGGAGCGGCAGTCCGGCCTGGCACTTGGCGACGAGCCGCAATTGCCGCCGCTGTCGCTGCTGACGGACCCGCCCGCCACGTCCGGCCCGGCGATCGATGCCGCGGCGCTCGAACAGAATGCCCGGCTCCTGGAAACCGTGCTCGACGATTTCGGCGTTAAGGGCGAGATCGTGGAGGTTCGCCCCGGCCCCGTGGTCACCATGTACGAGCTGGAACCGGCGCCCGGCATCAAGTCGAGCCGCGTCATCGGCCTCGCCGACGATATCGCCCGGTCGATGTCGGCCGTCTCCGCCCGCGTCGCCGTGGTACCCGGACGCAACGTCATCGGCATCGAACTGCCCAATCGCGACCGCGAAATGGTGGTGCTGTCGGAACTCCTGACCGACGCGAGTTTCGAGCGGGCGAAGGGGGCGCTGCCCATCGTTCTCGGCAAGGACATCGCCGGCAATCCGACCGTCACCGACCTCGCGCCGATGCCGCATCTTCTGATCGCCGGCACGACGGGGTCCGGCAAATCGGTCGGCCTCAACGCCATGATCCTGTCGCTCCTCTACCGCCTGCCGCCCGACAAGTGCCGCATGATCATGATCGATCCGAAGATGCTGGAACTCAGCGTCTATGACGGCATCCCGCATCTTCTGTCGCCGGTCGTTACCGAGCCGCAAAAGGCCGTCCGCTCATTGAAATGGGCGGTCGAGCAGATGGAGGAACGCTACCGCATGATGGCGAGCGTCAACGTGCGCTCGCTCGCCGCTTTCAACGAGCGCGTCGGCGAGGCGCGGGCGGCCGGGAAGCCCTTCGAGCGGCGCGTGCATACGGGCTATGATCCCGACAGCGGTCAGCCGATCTACGAAACCGAAGAGCTGCAATATGACCCGCTGCCGCTGATCGTCGTCATCGTCGACGAACTCGCCGACCTGATGATGACGGCGGGCAAGGAGGTCGAGTTCCTGATCCAGCGGCTGGCGCAAAAGGCGCGTGCGGCGGGCATCCATCTCATCATGGCGACGCAGCGGCCATCGGTCGACGTCATTACGGGCGTCATCAAGGCGAATCTGCCGACGCGCATCAGCTTCTCCGTCACGTCAAAGATCGACAGTCGCACCATCATCGGCGAGCAGGGGGCCGAGCAGCTGCTCGGCAAGGGCGACATGCTGTTCATGAACGGCGGCAAGTTCCTGACCCGCGTGCACGGGCCGTTCGTCAGCGACGAGGAGGTCGAACGCGTCGCCGACCATTGGCGCGCGCAGGGGACGCCCGACTATGTCGAGAGCGTCACCGAAGAACCCGATCCCGAGCTCGACCAGTTCGGCCTGCCCGTGGGCGGAGAGGACGATCCCGACGCCGAGCTCTTCCGCCGCGCGGTCGAGGCGGTCGCCTCCAGCCAGAAGGCATCGACCAGTCACGTCCAGCGCCAGCTGAGGATCGGCTACAACAACGCCGCCCGCCTGATCGACCAGATGGAAGAACAGGGCCTGATCAGTGCCGCCGACCATGTCGGCCGGCGGGAAGTGCTGATCGACCAGACGGGGAACCGCATTTAGGCGACGGCCGCTTCCGCTTCCGTTTCCGGCTCCTGCTGCCGCGGCAGATAGCGGCTGTAGACCCAGCCCATCGCGATCAAGACGCCGCCGAGCGCGACGAACGATGCGATGCGGGCCAGACCCTCAAGGCCTGCAGCGTCCAGGAGGAAGACCTTCGCCACCGCGATCAGCATCAGGACGAGCGAGCCCAGGCGCCAAACCCGCTGCCGCGTGCGCACGCCCCAGACGAGATAGCCGATCGCGAGCGCGAGCGCGGCGACCGATCGCAGGAGGTCCTCAGTGATGCCGGTTCGGACGTCGTCGATGATGCTGCCGTGAAAGACTTGCGTCAGGCTGGTCAGGACGAACAGCGGGATCGCCGTCATGACGAGAACCGCGAAGCCCTGACGTTGCGACGCGTGCGCGTCGGGCCAGCCTGACAGCGCGACCCACGCCGCGGCGACGGGCGCGAGGTAGAGAGGAACTGCGAGGTTCAGGAGAGGCCACGAACCGAGCGCCTGTTCCGCCCACAAGGGGTTATGGAGGACGACGCTGAACCAGATGGCGTGAGCCGTACCGGCTGCCGCCGTCACCGCGCCGATACGGGACACGACCGGCGTTCGTGCGTATTTGATGACGACCATACCGATACCGCCCAAGAGCACCGCCCAGAGGCTGCGCTCGGCGAGACCATGGGCGGAGAACGACGACAGATCGTCAATCGCGAATAGCGACTTATAGATGCTATGCGCACCGATCATGGTTACTGCGGCCGCTATGGTCACGGCCATCGCCGTCAGGCGCTCGACGGGAAGATCGGCAGCGAAGCGCGCGAACCGTTCCGTCGTCCCCAGCGCATATGCGGCGGCGAGAACGGCGGCCGAAGGCAGCAGAAGTTGCGTGAGGATGGTCAAGATGGTTGGGACATCGCCCACCAGCATCGGCTCGCCGAGAAGGGCGGCGAGCGCCGGTGCCGACCATGTCAGAACCGGCCCGAATGCCCACAGGGCGGACATGGCGCCCATCATGGCGAGGGCGGGAAGAACCGCATCCCTGTCCATCCGCAGGAAGGCAAATGCGCCGCCGGTCAGCAGAATGGCCGGAACGAGCGGCAGGGCCTCGACGGGCGTCAGTATCGCCGCTGTGCCGTAGGCGAAGACCGCTGCGCTTGCGCCGGCGGCAAGCCTTGCCGCGCGATCTTTCGAAATTGCGGCCACGACGGTCGCGGCGGCGGCGATCGCCGCCCATTTGAGGACCGATATCGCGCCTTGCGTACCCGCACCCTCAGTAAGTGCCGCGCTTTCGTCGGCAAACATGCCGTGCCTGAGGAGAAGCAGTGTGGAGAGAAGCGCGAATGCGGTTCCCAGTCGGTCGACATAGGCATGTCGATCGTGACGGGACCAGAGCAGCAGAGCTATCGCGATCACGGCCGTCGCGACGGGAAGGATCAATGACGCCAGGGCGTAAAATGCCGCCATCAGTGCCGCCAGGCCGGTCGCGCCGAGCAGCACGAGATTCGCGGCGACCGCACCCGCATTGCCGCGCCGGTGCCAGAGGTGGACGACCGCGGCATTGATGACGGCGGCGATCACGGCAAGGCCAGCGGACAGACCGTCCGCATCCGGCCAGACCCCGGCACCGGCCCTGACGACGCCAAGCGATCCCACGCCGACGAGCACCGCATCGGCGAGCGTGGCTTTGCCATGATGGATACGAAGAACAGCATCGCCGGCGTAGACGGCGAATGCCGTCGCTCCGACCAGTGCGAAGGCGGCGGTGCCGGCCGGGGGTGCCACGAACAGAAGCGTCAGGACCACCGCGCCGCCAAACCAGACGAGACGGCGATAGGATGCGTCACGCCGTGCGATCCATATCAGCGCTGCGGACAGGACGAGGTAGGATGACCATCCGGCGACGGTCGCATCGGAAATCGCGGCCAGGGCGGCAACCTGCAACGTCGCGACCGTTCCCGCCACGATGCTGGCAGGCCGAACCGGCGCTGTGCCGGGCAGTTTCGCCGTCGCCATCGGCAGGGCGATACCGGCAGACATGGCGAGTACGCCGATCGCGAAGACTCCGGCAGCCCCCGGCGATGCCAGTGCCACGAGCGCGCCCGTCCAGATGAGGCCGCCGATCGAGGCGAGTATGCCAAGGAGCGGCCATTTCTGCCGCGTGCTGACATATCCGAGACCGGCGAGGATCAACGCTAGATAGGCCGATAGAACGGGAATGTTCGACGATCCCGTATCGACGAGAATGGGCGCCGCAAATCCGCCGGCCAGGCCCATCAGGGCGGTCGACATTCCAAACCGTGTCGCCAGCGCCAGGGCCGCGCCGGTCGTCGCTGCGAGCGCGATGAATGCCGTGGTGCCGCCGATCAGGCCGTAGAGGTTCACCGCAAGAAGCGTCGCGGCGTAGAGAACGGCGATGCCGGCACCGGAAAGGGTCTGCGCCACGCGGACGTCGCGCACGCGGGCTTTCATGCGATGGGCCGCCTCCGCGCCACCCAGAAGGCCGACGCCGAACAGCGCGCCAAGAACGACCCGAACGGTAGGCGAGAGGAGACCGGTCTCGATCGAGTAACGCACGAGCAGCACGCCGGCGATCGCGAGCGCAATGCCGCCGGCCCAGATCGGCAGACGCCGTCCGAAAAGATCCTCGAACGAGAAGCCGCGCGCGTCCTGGTCGGCGAAGCCTTCACGGGCGCTTGGCTCATCGAAGCCGTCATCGCTGTCCGACCCGAATACGGATGCTGCCGCCATGTCTGACAATGGCTGGTCCGCCGATAACGTCCGGGGTGATGTGTCTTCCGCCGGGGCTGAAATCGGTCGATCCGCCGGGGAAGGCTGTTGAAAGGCATCTTCCGGTTCCGGGTTCGGCACAGCCGGCTCCACCGTTTTGCCGACGCGCCCGACGATGCGGACGCCATCAGGCGCAGGTTCCGAAATCTTGTCCGGTATTTTCCGCCGGAGACGATCGGTCTCGTCATTTGCGGTTTCGGCCCCTGCAAACGCCTGACGCGGGAACGCGGCAAAATCCTCCTCCAGCTCAGTCATCCGCAGCGCCAGCCTGCGAAGTGTCCGCCCTTGCGAAAAGGCAAATATGGACAGGACGATGATGGCGACGGTGGACATACGCTGACTCCCAGTTTCGGAGCGTCGCCTAACAAGCAAATGAGCACTGTTCAATTAAAAAATTAGACACTGTTCATTTTTCTCGCCACAATGTTTCGATGGGACGCCGATCCGACCACAGCCGCGCCGACCTTGAGCGGATGATTCTTGAGGCCGGATGTGCGCTCATGGCTGAAAAGGGGTTCCGAAATTTCTCCGCCCGCGCGGTGGCGAAGGCGATCGGGTATTCGGTGGGGACGATTTACAACGTCCTCGGCGATTTCGACGCGCTGATCCTGGCGATCAACGCGGAAACGCTGAGACGTTGGGCGGCACATCTGGAAGCGTGCCTGGACCGCACTGGCAACGCGCGGATCGCGGCGCTGATCGACGGCTATTTCGATTTCGCCGAGGCGAATCCGAACCTGTGGGGCGCGCTTTACGAGCATCGCCTGGATGGCGAGATGCCCGAATGGTATCGCGCGGAACTGGCGCAGCTACTCGCCATCGTCGGCCGGGAAGTGCGGGTGGCGGCTCCAGATCTGGAGGCCGAGGACGCGGACCGACTTGCCGCATCTCTGCTGGCGATGGTGCACGGCCATGCGGCCTATGCGCTGGACGGTACATTCGCGCGGATCGGAATCGCTGATCCCCGTGCGATCGCCTTGGCGCGCGCCGAAGACGTGTTGACGCAGATATCCGGCCGGACTTCGGTCGCCCGGCCGGATAGATAATGCGCGTTTAGGTCCGGCGTAGAGCCAGGCCGCCGATGCCCAGCAGCATAAGCGCAAGTGCACCGGGGGCCGGGACGGCGGTCGCGCTGAAGGTTACGCTGAACATGTCGCCTGCGGCTAGGCCGGCGATATCGATCAGGAAGTCGTCGCCGCCGAAACCGACATTGCCGATGTCGATGCCGAAGGGTTCGCCGCCCTCGGCGAACAGGATCTCGATCGTGGCCATCTCGTCGGCGAAGCTGATCGTCGGATCGGCCGAGAACACCGTGAACACGTCGCCGATCGCGGCGAAGACCGTGCCGTCTAGCGACAGGTTGAGTTCGGTGAAATTGTTCACGCCGTTCAGATTGTCGAGAATGCCGTTGAGCGCGAGCGTGTCGCCGAGATCGGCCTCTTCCAGCGTGACGTCGAGGGTGACGGGCGACACGCCGTTGGTGAACGCCTGAAAGCCGATGTCGGCGGCCAGCGTACCCGGCGCGCTGTTTGACAGGTCGACAAGATTGCCATTGTCCTGGGCGGAGAGGACAAGGGCCTGCGCGGGAAGCGCGGCGCCCAGGGCCAGCGCGCCGGTAACAGCATATGCGAACGGTTTCATGGTAAGATTTCCTTTTTCGTATTTGGACACGAGCCGTCCGATGTCCGGCCTCAGGTCATCGGGGCGCGGAGATCGGACGGGTGGGTTCGCCGGCGCCCGCCTGAATAGAGGAGCGTGTGGGCGCCGGCGGCGGGGGACTAAAGCGTTCCGCGGCTCCATGGGCCGGAGATCGCGAAGGTGATGCCCGGCGTCTGGATGTTGACGAAGAGAATGCGGCCCGACGGATCGAAACAGGCGCCGGCCCATTCCTGCCGGCGATAGTCGCCCTCCTCGATCAGCGTCGTCGACTTGCCGGCATTCGCGATGTCGGCCGTCGTCAGCTGGATGTTGTTTTTCGCGAACGGATAGGCCTGACCGTTCGGAAGCAGGCCGAGCAGGCGCTCGCCGAAGCCGAACTGATCCTCGACCCCGCCTCCATCTTCGCATAGAAGGACGCCGCCGCGCGGGCTGACGGTGATGTTGTCGGGATTGTTGCCAGCGAGGCGCGACTGCGAGGCGTAGATGCAGCGCAGAACCGAGGCGTCCGGATCGTAGACCCAGACCGCGCCGTCGCCGCGACCGCGGCGGCCGCGACTGTCGATGCCGGCGCTCGTGTCGACGATGTAGATGAGGCCGTCGGGACCGGTCCACGCACCTTCGCCGCGGCTCATGACGAGGCCGCCGGCGGCGAAGCCCTGCAGGAACGGACCGGACGCGCCGCGAACGGTGAGGCCGGTGTCCGGCTCGACGACCAGATCGGCGCCGTCCGGATCCATGTCCGGATCCTCGACCTCGACCCACTCGATGTCGTACTGGTCGCCGAGGCTCGGCACGATGATCGAGCGGTTCGTTTCACCCACGACCTTCGCCATGAAGAGCTTGCCGCCCTGTTCCAGGCTGCCGAGACGGCCGGACGTGTCGGTCGGCTCAAAGCGGTAGAAGCCGGCCCGGTTCCGTGCATCCTCGGTCTCGTAAACGAAGCCGGTGCGCGGATCGACGGCGACGGCCTCATGCGAGAAGCGGCCCATCTCGATGATCGGATTGCCGGTGGCCTGCGACGGGTCGACCGGAACTTCGAAGACATAGCCGTGCTTCAGGCCGCCATTTTCGTTGACGTCGAGCGTTTCCTCAGCGCTCAGCCAGGTGCCCCAGGGCGTCGTGCCGCCGGCGCAGTTGCGAACGGTGCCGCCGAGCGATGGTTGCGTCTCGACATAGCGTCCGCGCGAAAGGACGATGTTCGAATTGCCGCCGGAATTGGGCACGGTCGAGCCGCCGCGCACGGCCGTGTCGTAGACGCCGGTCGCATCCAGAAGACCGAACTCCTCTTCGGCGCGCAGCTCGTGGTTGCGAATGAGGACGAGCTGTTGCGAGCGGCCGCTGCCGACTGCAACGCAGCCCATGCCATCATGGCCGGGAAAGACGGGCTGACCGTTGGTCATCATGTCGCCGCGCCAGCTCATGGTGCGATAGCCGAAACCCTTCGGCAGCTGCAGGAGCGGCAGGCCGGTCTCGATATCGGGCGTCGGATAGAGCGGGCCGTAGGGGCTGCGGCCAATGCTCTCGGCGGCGCTCGCATTGTGCGCGAACATCATGGACAGCGGCGTCGCCAGCATGGCAGCGGCAGCGGCGCCGCCCGAGCCTTTCAAAAGCGTGCGGCGACCGATGTTGAACGAATCTGGTTTCATGATTTCGTAACCCCTTCCCGAAGATAATTGTCAGGTCTTGACGGGGCAGAAACTGGCGCAGGACGATGACGGCGCGGCGCCGAAATTATTAAGCTTTGGTAAACTTGTCGGGACGTTTCAGCGTCTGCGTGGCGCCCGTCATCGAACGGTCATTCGGATGACGTCGCCGCGTCATGTCAGAGTCGCGGTACCGTCATCGTACCAAGCC
>JBCCAC010000431.1:0-1605 GCA_039815015.1 Pseudomonadota bacterium
CGCGATGCCGCCCTGTGCCCACGCCGTCGAGCCGGCATTCAGATCGCCCTTCGACAGCACCGCGACCTTCATGGTCTTCGCAAGGACGAGTGCGGCGGTCAGGCCGGCCGCGCCGGAACCAACGATGACGGCATCGAAGCGGCGCTCAGCCATCGACGACGCCCTGCTGCGTTAGATGCAGGAACACGTCCTCCAGGTCCGCCTCCCGCGTTGAAACGTCCTCGACGCCGAGGCCGCGCTCCGAAAGCGCCGCCAGCAGCGCGCCCGCGCCAACCTCCGACCGGTCATAGGTCAGGACCAGCTCGCGCGTGCCGACCAGTTCGGCCTTCTGTACGGGAAGGCCGTCTGGCACCGCGTCGAGGTCGCGGTCGACGATGGCGATCAGGCATTTTTCGCGCGCGGTGGCGAGAAGGGTCGCGGTATCGTCATTGGCGATGACCTCGCCATGATTGATGATCGCGATGCGGTCGCAAAGCTCTTCGGCCTCTTCGAGATAATGCGTCGTCAGGACGATGGTGGTCCCCTGCGCATGCAGCTCGCGCACATAATCCCAGAGTTGTTGGCGCAGCTCGATATCGACGCCCGCCGTCGGTTCGTCGAGGATGAGAATTGGCGGATTGT
Source organism: Pseudomonadota bacterium (assembly GCA_039815015.1). Taxonomy (GTDB): domain Bacteria; phylum Pseudomonadota; class Alphaproteobacteria; order Sphingomonadales; family Sphingomonadaceae; genus Pacificimonas. The sequence goes on from JBCCAC010000431.1 coordinate 622, forward strand.
GCACCAGCGCCTTGCCGATCAGGAGCCGCCGCTTCATGCCGCCCGACAGGGTACGCGAATAGGCCTTCGCCTTGTCCTCCAGCCGGAGCGCGCGGAGAATCTCCATCGAGCGCCGGTCCTTCGGTGCTATGCCGTACATGCCGGCCTGCAGTTCCAGCGCCTCCAGCGGCGTGAAGAACGCGTCGAACAGCACTTCCTGCGGCACGATGCCGATGGCGCGCTTGGCATTCTTGCGATCGCGATCGATGTCGAAGCCCCAGATGGAGGCGGTGCCGCCGGTCTTGTTGACGAGCCCGGCGAGAATATTGATCAGCGTCGACTTACCGGCGCCGTTCGGGCCCAACAGGCCGAAGATCTGGCCGCGCGGCACGTCGAAACTGACCCCCTTCAGCGCGCGCTTGCCGTCGCTGTAAGTCTTCTCGACATTGCGGATTTCGATGGCGGCTTCTGACATTCACCGGGTCGTTAGCGGCGGCGCCCGCGCCGGTCACGCGCGAACTGCCGGTGATCCGCCCCGCGCATCAGTCCTCCGGAACGTTTCGCGCCAGCTCTTCCAGCCAGGCCGCGGCGGTCCCGTCGCCCGGTGCGCGCCAGTCGCCGCGCGGGCTGAGCGCGCCGGCGGGCGACACCTTCGGGCCATTGGGCAGCGCCGAGCGCTTATATTGCGCAAAGCCGAAGAAGCGCTTCAGGAAGACGGTCAGCCATTTGCGGATGGTGGTGAGATCATATTCCGGCCGGTCGTCTTCCGGATGGCCGACGGGCCAGTCGCCGCGCGTTCGATCCGACCAGGCGTGATGCGCCAGAAACGCGACCTTCGAAGGCGCAAGGCCATGCCGCAGGATATGATAGAGGAAGAAATCGTGCAGCGCGTAGGGACCGATGCGATCCTCCGTCGACTGGATCGCGCCGGTTTCCGCATCCGCGGGCACCAGTTCCGGGCTGATTTCCGTCTCGAGAATGCGTGTCAGAACCTCGTCGGCACCG
>JBCCAC010000367.1:0-2671 GCA_039815015.1 Pseudomonadota bacterium
CGAACCGCGCGCGGCGCTGGCGGCGGCGGAGCGCTATTCCTTGGGCCGGCAGCCGAAACTGGCCATGGTCAGCGCGAAGACCGCCATGGCCGGCCTGCCGCGCGGTTCGCCCGACTGGCTGCGCGCGCAGGATGTGTTTCTGGTGTCGCAGACGGCGGTCGAGAAGGATGACTGAGCGCTCCCCGTTCGACAGAAACCCGTCATGCCGGCATGGGCCGGGATGACGATGCCCGAAGGTTCAACGTGCTGAAGATGATCAACCTGCTGACCCGGCGCAACGCCATCGCCGCCGCCGGCGTCCTCGCCATCGTCGCCGTGTTCATCCTGTTCGCCTTCGCGCGGCAGCCGGCGCAGGCCGACAATGGGGTGCTGTCGGCCGCCGAACGGTCGGAGATCGAGGAGATCGTCCGCCGTTATATCCTCGACAATCCGGAGATCATCCCGGAGGCAATCACCAATCTGCAGCGGCGCGAGGTAGCGCGCATGATCGAATCGAACCGCGAGGACATCGTGACGCCGTTCGAGGGCGCATGGGCCGGCAATCCAGATGGCGACGTCGTGCTGGTGGAATTCTTCGACTATAACTGCCCCTACTGCCGGCAGGCATCGGGCGATGTCGCGCGCCTGTTGAAGGAAGACCCGGACCTGAAGGTCGTCTGGCGCGATTTCCCCGTGCTCGGCCCCGCCAGCCGCCAGGCCGCGCTCGCCGCGCTATCGGCCGCGAAGCAGGACAAATATAAACGTTATCACGACGCGATGTTCGCCGACGAGCGCCGCGTCAATCAGGACAAGGTGTTCGACGTCGTCCGCAGGACCGGCCTGAGCGAAGTAAGAACCGCAAAGGATCTGGACGACGAGGCCCTATCCGCCGAACTCGACGCCAACCTTGCGCTGGGCCGTGCCCTCGGCCTCGGCGGCACGCCCGCCTATGTGGTCGGCGACCGCATCCTGGAAGGTGCGGTGGGGTATGATGCGATGAAAGAGGCGATCGCCGAGGCGCGGGCGGGGTAGATGGGATGAAAGCTGTCGGCGCTATCATCAACGTTGGCGAGAGGCCCTAAATCGGTCGAATGTGCCAGACAGCAAATCGTTGTATAAGAAGATTAAAAATCGTTCGAAATAGTCTTTAACGAAGAACTTTCATAGGGTCAGCCAACTTCACGTCTCGCATCTGTTCAAGATAGGCCTCGTAATAGGGCTTGTGGGACACCCCGACGATTGCGAGCATTCTCGTTCCGGGTTGTCGTCCCAGGACCTCCCGAATGTTCGCCACCATTCGGAGGTTCCTTGTTTCCCAGTAGGCCAGATAGCGCCGCCCGAAAGCCTCTGCCGACGGATCCTGCAGGGCAGCACCGAAATCGGATGCGTAAACGCGCGCCGCATATGACAGGGCATTATATATACGATACATTTCCATCAGGGCGTTCGGATCCGCAAGATTCGCAATGAGCGCTTCGGTTTCTTCCTGACGCGATTTCGCGGCGGGATTGTCCCAAGCTGTCATTATAGCTGCCGCATAAGCTTCGTCGTCCAGAAGCTCTTCGCCGACATAAAATGCCTGATCGTCAACTTCCCACAGGCGATCCAGACCGACCTCGGCGGCGACCCGGGCGGAAATCAGAGTGGCTTCGCTTCTGACCTTCGCACGCTCCACAAGCAGTACGGCCAGTTCATCGACTAGAAATTCGTCTGCCGCACGTTCATTCTCAGGGAGACGAAACCACTGCACCAGAGCGGAATCCAGTTCACCGGCCGCGAGGAAAATCGCGGCCAAACGCCGACGCATTGCGGGATCGGGATCCTCAGGCCAATCGGCAAGCATCCTTTCCGCCTCCGCGTTCGCGGCGATGACATCCATGCCAATGGTTCGTCCGGCAGCGGTAGGATCGAAACTACACCATTTCTTGAACGATTCTCCATGACGCGCCGGCTGCCGCCGCATCGTGTCGCACAGAAGGCCCGAATGCCCTTCGGAAGCGATAGCGGTCGGCTTCCATTCGACGAGGCGCGCAACGAGAGGTTCGACCATCTCCGGTTTGAAAGTGTCCGGAAGTTCGCGAAGATGGGGCGTGCCCAATACCATGACCTCGTTCGGCGCGCCGACGGGGCGATCGTTCAGTCGATCAGGCTGGAACGCCGATCGATAGGTTTGGGCGAAGGCAGGGGTCATTCCGAGAATCATTACGAAAAATGGAAAAAGCAGAAGTCTCATTCTAACCGCCTTACCCCGATAGAACACCGCTACATTGAGGTTGGGCTTCGCGTACGTCAATCGTCAAGAGGCTCGCGTGCTATGAATGGAGGCCAGACTGCGTTCAGGTTGGTACAGGAGAGCGGCTGATTTCGGCTTCTTAAGCCGCTCGCAAACTCAAGATGTCGTTCTACTCCGCTGCCTCCCTCACCCTCATCCCCTGCGCCAGCCGCCATACCTTCTCCGGCGTTGCAGGCATGTCGATGTGCTGGCCGCCGAGCGCGTCGACGAGGGCGTTCATGATGGAGGGCATGGCGCCGATGGTGCCGGCTTCGCCGCAGCCTTTGGCGCCGAGCGGGTTGTTGGGGCTTTCGACGGGGCGGGTGTCGAACGTCATGCCGAGCGGCATGTCGTCCGCGCGGGGGATGCCATAGTCCATCAGGCTGCCGGTCAGGAGTTGGCCGGCCTCGTCATAGACGA
>JBCCAC010000216.1:0-4702 GCA_039815015.1 Pseudomonadota bacterium
GGTGGCGAGATCGCGTACCTTCAGCGCCAGCCGGTCGCTTTCATATCCGGCCCGCGCCATCGAAGCATAAGCCAGATACTTGCCGTCCGGCGACACACTGGGCGCGGTATCCGTGCCGTCATCGCCATCGGTGAGATTGATGGGCACTGCGCTACCGTCGACCGGCGCCGACCAGATATCGAGATCGGTGGACCAGGGCTCGCTGTTTCCCTTCTCCCTGAGAACGAAGTAAAGCGTCCGGCCGTCGGGCGAGAAGGTCACGTCCTCGCCGCCGCCGAACGGTTTGCCGGGCACATCGCCATCCAGCGACGCACTGATCGCGACGGGATCGCCCGAGACCGTACCGTCAGGGCCGAGACCGGCGGTAAACAACTGATTTTTGCCGCCCTGATCCCAGGTGTCCCAATGGCGCACGAACAGCCGGTCGTAGACACGGCCGTCGCCGACGGTTTCCGCTTCGGGCGTGACCTCTTTCCAGAATGCGATGCGCGCGCCGTCGGGTGACAGGTGAAAACCGTCGATGCCGCCGTCGATGGATGTGACCTGTATGGCGGCACCGCCTGTCAGAGGCGCCCGCCAGACCTGACTATCGCCGCTGCGCCCGGACAGCCAGAATACCGATTCTCCATCGGCGGAAAAGACCGGATCGCCATCGCTTTCCGGATCCGCCTGCCAGCGGACGGGAACGGCGCCCTCGGTCGCAAGATCGAGACGGAACAGATCGGTACGGCCCTTGTCCGCCTCAAAATCGGTTTCGCGCATCGAAAAGACGACCGTCGCGCCGTCCGGCGACAGTGCTGCGGCGCCAAGGCGATTGAGACCGGCGAGGTCCTCCGCCGTCATCGGGCGGGCCGCTGCGATCGATGTGGTTCCAAGGGCGGCGAGCAGCGTGGCTGCAGTCAGAAGCGTCTTCATGCCCGCCGCATAACAGGCTCCGACACGGGCGTCACTCGGCTAGCTGCGGGCCAGTCCGGCAAATGTCGCCGCGACATCGAAATCAGCTTTGCGGCGCGCGCGGGTGGCCGCAGCATCCTCGTCATCGCCCCACTGTTCGGCCTGCCACAGCTCGTCCAGCTGCCCGGCGCGCCAGGCCGTCTCGGCATCGATCTCTTCAGCGAGAAGCGCGAGCGCGATGACCAGCGAGCCGGAAATCGTAACGAGTGGCTGTCCTGCGGCGAGCGTGTAATCGTCATGCGCGGCGAGCACATCGCGAAGCTTAGCGATGCTGTCCGGCGGTTGCGGCTTCGGCAGCACACCGGCGACGAGGGTCAGCGGCGCATCTAGCCGCGTTTCGGCCCATTTGGCGAGCGGGTCCCACTCCGTCGATTGCCGCGCCACCAGAGGCGCCGGAGACTCCGCGCGATAGCAGATGAGGTCGCTTTCGGCATAAGCGGCGAGCGGCGCGACGAACGCGTCCCGGTCCGCCGCGACGTGATCGATCGCCGCGTTCGCGAGTCCGGTCATCGGCATGGCAACAGGATCGATAAACTCGCCCTGTGCCTGCCATTCACCGGCGACGGCGTCCGCCAGCGCCCGGGTCGGCAGCACCAGGTCACCGCGCTTCGGGGTCTTCAAGGCCCGATTGTCGAGATGGATCCGGAACCCGCCCGCCGCATCGGCGATGGCGACATCCTTGTAAAACCGCTTCATCCTTGTGGACCGGCACCATGATCGTTGCCGTCACCCAGATCGCGCCTACGTTTGTCGGCCTCGCGCCAGCGTTTGCGCATCAGCGCGGGGAACAGGAACATGCAGGCGATGCCCAGGATCGCGATCAGCTTTCCGCCCGTCTCGTCCTGCGTACCGAACGCGCCCTTCAGCCATAGCTGCAAACCGAAGATAACGAGGACCATACCGAGTATGCGGACGACGCCGAGCCGCAAAAACCGGGTTTTCGCCTGCGCTTCCGTCATCATGTGCAGAGCACCTCCGCCAGCTGGGCATAATCATCGGCGACGATTTCGGCGCCGGCGGCAAGCAGCTCATCGGGCGCGTGATAGCCCCAGGCCACGCCGATCGCGCGGACACCGGCATTCGCCGCCATCGCCATATCGAACACGGTGTCGCCGATCATCACGGCAGCAGCGGCGTCGGCCCCCGCTTCGCCCAGCGCATGATGAAGCATGGCCGGGTCGGGCTTCGACGGGTGCCGGTCGGCGGTCTGTAACGTCACGAAGCGATCGGCGATACCGTGTATATCCAGCACATGGGTGAGGCCACGATCGGACTTTCCCGTCGCGATGCCGAACTGCCAGCCCGCGGCGCTCAGACGGTCGAGCGCGGCAAGCGTTCCGGGAAACAGCGGCTCCTCGAACAAACGCCGCTCCGCACGCATGGCCTGGAAGCACTGGCGATAATCATCCACCATCCGCGCCTGCTGCTCGGCATCCACCTGCGGCGCCAGACGGGCCATGACCTGAGGCAGCGACAGACCGACGGCCCGGCGCGTATCATTCGGTGGCGGCGCGGGCAGATCGTGACGATCAAAGGTCGCAGCCATCGCCGCGACGATATTAGCCTGACTGTCGACGAGCGTACCGTCACAGTCGAAAATGGCGAGGCGCGGCGGAGCGTGCATCAGTGTCTGGCTTTTCCACCGGCAGTACGGCCCCTGCCCCGGCGCTGGCGGCTGGCGTCGCGCCGTTCGCGGCGGATGTCGCGGGCCTTGTGCTTTCGAAGGCGGGCCTTGGCGCCCGGATCGTCGATATCCTCTTCAAGCGGTAGATCGCCAATGGCCGGATCGAATCCGAGATTGGCGAGCGTCTCGGCGAAATGGTCGGCGGGCTCCGCCTTCACGTCCAGCATGCCGCCGCCGGGCAGGTCGAGGCGCAGGCGGCGGGCGTGAAGGTGTAGCTTGCGGGAAACGCCGCCGGTCAGGAAACTCTCCTTGCCGCCATATTTGCCGTCACCGACGATCGGGTGACCGATGGCGTCCATATGCACGCGAAGCTGGTGCGTGCGGCCGGTCAATGGCTGCAGCTCCAGCCATGCGGCACGGCCGGCGGCACGGTCGATACGGCGATAGCGGCTGATGGCGCGCTGGCCGCCCTCGCGGTCGACGAACATGCGCTCGCCGTTGAAGCCGGGCTGCTTGGCGATGGGGAGTTCGATACGGCCATCGGCGATTTCGGGGACGCCCATGACGATGGCCCAGTAGAGCTTGCGTGCGGTACGGCCGGAAAAAGCCTTGGCGAAATGCGCGGCGGCGCGTGAGGAGCGCGCGAGAAGGAGCGCACCTGACGTATCCTTGTCGAGACGGTGAACGAGCTTGGGGCGGTCGTCACGGTCGAATTTCAGCGCGTCCAGAAGCCCGTCGACATGGACCTTCTGCCCGGTACCGCCCTGGGTCGCGAGGCCGGCCGGCTTATTGATGACGAGGGCATGCTCGGATTTATGGATGACGAGACCTTGCGCGAAATCGATCTGATCGGGCGACAGCGGCGCCCGTTCGCGTTTGGCCGCAAGCGGACTCGCTTTCGTCATATCGAGCGGCGGCACGCGGATGACCTGCCCGGCAGCGATGCGGTCGCCCGGCTTGGCCCGGCCGCCGTCCAGACGCAGCTGTCCGGTGCGCGCCCAGCGCGAGACGATGCTGAAACTGGCCTGCGGCATGTGCCGGCGAAACCAGCGGTCGAGGCGAATGCCGTCATCATCATCCGCGACGGTGAACTGACGAACGTCGGTGCCGCTCATTTCGCGGCCAGCCTGACAAGCGCGGCGCCCAGCGCGGTGCCGAGAACGCAGATGATGACCGACCCCCCGGCATAGGCGGCAGCAGGACCGAAGCGGCGTTCGGCCAGCATCTCTGTCAGCTCGAAGGAAAAGGCCGAAAAAGTGGTAAACCCGCCAAGAAGGCCGGTGATGAGAAACAGCCGGGTGCGCGACAGACCGGGGTGGTCGAGCGTCGCCATGATAATGGCACCGATCAGGATGCTGCCGATCAGATTGACCGCGAACGTCCCCACCGGCCAGCGCGCGGCGGGCAGCATGGCGTTCGTCCAGTGCGAAGCGAGGAACCGGCCGCCCGCGCCGAGGCCGCCGCCGAGCGCGACTAAAGCGAGATGCGAGGGCGCAACGGATAACATGGACGGGGGTGTAGAGGCGCGGCGCGATGAAGGGAACCGGTGGCGCGCGCTTTCAGCGTTCTATTCGACGCCGAATGTCCACCCCTCCGTCCGGGCGACATGATCGCTCATGCCGGCGGGTCGCCACAGCCCTTCGCGCGAGGCGGCGCGGCGTAACCAGGCCGTCGTCAGGATCGCGTCGGTCGCATGGTCGTCATAGCCCGTGAGCCGGGCATGTGGCCGCGTGTCGAAGGCCGCCAGCGCGTCATCCAGCGTTTTCGCATCGCGGATTTTGCTGCGCCCGCCGCCGATCCCGGCGTGGCGGGCGGCGATGGTCGTATAGATCTCGACGATCATCGGCCCGCGTGCGGGGACCGGGTCGAAGGGCCATATGGGAATGATGCCACCCAGGCGATTGAAGAGGCGCATGCCGGTCAGGCTGGACTTCGCCACCTGCGCCGCGCCGACCGCGTTGAAACAGGACGCGGAATTGCCGAGCCCCTGCGCCGTACAGGCCGTCTCCACCCGGCGCATCCGCCCGGCTCCGGTGCCGAAGCGCGCGCCGGTTTCGACGATCCAGCGGCCATCGCCGCGGTGCTGCGTGCGGAAAAACGGCCGGAAACGAGCGTCCGTCAGGA
>JBCCAC010000409.1:0-2186 GCA_039815015.1 Pseudomonadota bacterium
CCCAGACGAGCGTCTTATAACCGATGGCCTCGCCCTCGGCGTCGGTCAGCTCATGGCGCTCGGCATCCACAGCCTCAATGCGCGTCGACGGCAGGCGAAAGATATCGCGCTCGTCCCAGAACCGCTCCTGCCGCAGCAGCATGCGGTCGAATGATTTGGTGCCGGCGAGATAGTCCTTCGACAGCGGCGGCCGTTCATAGGGGAGGTCCGGCTCGTCGCCGATCAGACCGATGCGCCCCTCATACCCCATCTGCCGCAGCGAGATCGCGCACTGCGCCCCGGCGTGACCCGCGCCGACGATGGCGACATCGAAATGATCGAGCTCGGCGGTGATCCGAATGTCCTTCCGTCTGCATGATGCCTCGGTATCCGTCGCCTAGCGGGGAAGACGGCATCGCGGCAACCGCGCCCGATCTGGACCCTGCGGCGGCGAGCGGGCAAAGGGCGGACCCGATGACGACACGGCACCCCTTCTACGGCCTTCGTGCGCAAGGTTTCGTACGCGTCGCCACCGCGACCCCTATCGGAACGACCGGCGATCCGGCGACGAACGGCGCGCGCTGCGCAGAGATTGCGCGGCACGCGGCAGAGGCGGGTGCCGATCTGGTCGTCTATCCGGAGCTTTGCCTCTCCTCCTACGCCGTCGACGACCTGCACCTGCAGGATGCCTATCTGGACGCGGTCGAGCGGGCGCTGGGCGATGTCATGGCCGCCAGTGCCGAGCTCGATCCCGTTCTGGCGCTCGGCGCTGCGCTCAGACGCAACGGCCGGCTCTACAATTGCGCCATCGCCATCCAGCGCGGGCGCGTTCTCGGCGTCGTGCCGAAAAGCTTTCTGCCCAATTACCGCGAATATTACGAAAAGCGCTGGTTCGCGCCCGGTGCCGGCCTGACCGGCCTGACGATCGACATCGGCGGCGAAACCGTACCGTTCGGCACCGACCTCATCTTCGCCGCCGAGGACCAGGCCGATTTTATTCTGCACATGGAAATCTGCGAGGACGTCTGGTCGCCCGTCCAGCCGTCGACCATGGGCGCGCTCGCCGGTGCGACGATCCTCGCCAACCTGTCGGCGAGCGACATCACGATCGGCAAGGCGCGCGAGCGCAAGCTTCTTTGCGCCGCGCAGTCCGGCCGCAACATGGCGGCATACGCCTATTCGGCGGCGGGTGCCGGGGAATCGACGACCGACCTCGCCTGGGACGGCCAGGGCTTCATCTACGAACTCGGCACCTTGCTGGCGGAATCGAGCCGGTTCGATGATGCGCCCGAGCTGCTGATCGCAGATGTCGATGTCGCGCGCATCCGTCAGGAACGCATGCGGACCCCGACGTTCAACGACGCCGTCGCGACGATGGACCATCCCGAGCGCACGTTTCGGCGCATCGGCTTCTCGCGGGGCGAAGAGGCGGACCGTACGCTGAACCGCGACGTGCCGCGCTATCCGTTCGTTCCGGCGACGCCCGAACGCCTCGACGAGGATTGCTATGAAGCGTTCAACATCCAGGTCGATGGCCTCGCGCGCCGCATCAGCGCCACGGGTGCGAAGTGCCTGACGATCGGCATTTCGGGCGGGCTCGATTCGACGCAGGCGCTGATCGTCGCGGCAAAGGCGATGGACCGGCTGGGCCGGCCCCGGACCGACATTCGCGCTTACACGCTGCCCGGCTTCGCGACCTCCGACGCGACGAAGGCGAATGCGTGGGCGCTGATGCGGGCCATCGGGGTGACGGCGGAAGAAATCGATATCCGCCCGGCCGCGCGGCAGATGCTGACCGATATGAGGCACCCCTTTGCGGACGGCGAACCGCAATATGACGTGACCTTCGAAAATGTGCAGGCGAGTCTTCGCACCGACTATCTCTTCCGCCTGGCCGGCCAGCATGGCGGCTTCGTCATCGGCACCGGCGACATGTCGGAACTGGCGCTCGGCTGGTGCACCTATGGCGTCGGCGATCATATGAGCCATTACGGCGTCAATGGCGGCGTCCCGAAGACGCTGATCCAGTATCTGATCGGCTGGACGGTCAGGACGGCGCAGCTTGACGGTGCCGACGAGGTTCTGACACGCATTCTCGAGACGGAAATCAGCCCGGAACTGGTGCCCGCGGATGCGGAAACCGGCGCGATCCAGTCGACGGAGGATCGCATCGGTCCCTACGCGCTGCACGATTTCTTCCTCTATCA
>JBCCAC010000296.1:0-3538 GCA_039815015.1 Pseudomonadota bacterium
CCGTAGTCGATGCCGGTGTCAATATGCCCCTGAAGCGCCTCGCGACCCGTTTCGAGGACTTCGGCGATCGTATCGCCTGCCGAGGTGCACCCGGGGAAATCCTTGAAGACGATGCCATAGCTGCCGTCCTTGCCGCAAACGGCTCCCAGATAAGTTTTCCTCATGTCCTCCGCCTTCTCAGCTTCACGCCGGACTGCTTCTCTATCGATTTGACCGTTCCGATGGAGATATCCTTCTTTGGATGGATCACCGTCGTCGTCCCTGGCCTTTCGTCATGCCTGAAATGATGGTGACTGCCGACGATCCTGTCCAGCCACCAACCTTCGTCGCGGATTGCCCTGATGATATCGCGGCTCTTCACGCGTGTTCGTCGACCTGCATCTCCTCAATCGCTGCCTCGATCTCCGCAATCTTGAATGGCTGTCCCGACACTTTATTGAGCGGCTTTGCGTCCACCAGAAACTGGTCGCGCAGGATGGTCTTTAGCTGACCGGTGTTCATTTCCGGCACCAGGATCCTGTCGAAGCCTTTCAGGAGCGGACCGAGGTTCTTCGGCATCGGCCAGATATGGCGGATGTGCAGTTGCGCGACTTTCGCGCCGCCCTTGCGCGCGCGTTTCACGGCCTGGTGGATCGGGCCGAATGTCGAGCCCCAGCCGACGACGACCATATCATCCTCGAGGTCGCCAAGTTCGAATGCCTGATCGGGGATCGAGTCCGCGACGTTCATGACCTTCTGCTGGCGGATGTCGGTCATTTTCTGGTGGTTTTCCGGCGCGTAGTCGATGTTGCCGGTCTCGTAATTCTTCTCGATACCGCCGATCCGATGCATCAGGCCGGGCGTTCCAGGCTTGATCCAGACGCGGGCGAGTTTCTCGTCGCGCTTATAGGGGCTGATCGGTTCGCCTTCATAGTGCGTGACCGGTGCGGCCTCGAAATCCGCCATGTCCGGCACTTTCCACGGCTCCGCGGCATTGGCGATATAGCCGTCGGTCAGGATCATGACCGGCGTCATATACTGCGTCGCGATGCGGCAAGCCTCGATCGCCACCTCGAAACAGTCGACCGGGCTGCGCGTCGCCAGCACCGGCATCGGCGCATCGCCATTGCGACCGTAAAGCGCCTGATAAAGGTCGGACTGCTCGGTCTTCGTCGGCAGGCCGGTCGACGGGCCGCCGCGCTGCGAATTGACGATCACGAGCGGCAGCTCCGTCATCACCGCAAGGCCCATCGCCTCTCCCTTCAGCGCGATGCCTGGCCCGGACGACGAGGTGACGCCCAGCTGTCCGGCATAGCTCGCGCCGATGGCCGCGCAGATGGCGGCGATCTCGTCTTCCGCCTGGAAGGTCGTGACGCCGAATTCCTTCAGCCGCGCGAGCGTGTGGAGAAGCGGGGAGGCGGGCGTAATGGGATAGGAACCGAAGAAGAGCGGCAGGCCCGTGAGGCTCGCGCCTGCGACCAGGCCGAGCGACAGGCTTTCGCCGCCCGTCACCGTGCGATAGAGGCCCGGATCGACCTCTGCCGCGCCGACGGAATAACGGCCCAGTCCCTGCTGCATCTCCGCCGTCTCGCCATAGGCATGGCCGGCATTGAGCGCGGCGGCGTTCGAGGCGGCGAGTTCCGGCTTCTTTGCGAATTTCGCCTGCAGCCAGTCGATGATGGGCTGCCGGTCGCGGTCGAACATCCAGAGGACGAGGCCCAGCGTCCACATGTTCTTCGACCGGAGCGCCTCCTTGTTGCCCAGGCCGAATTCCTTGACGCTTTCCAGCGTCATGGCGCTGATGTCGAAAGCGACGAGCTGATAATCCTTCAGACTGTCGTCTTCGAGCGGGTTCTCCTCATAGCCGGCCTTTTTCAGATTGCGCGCGCCGAATTCGCCTGCGTCCGCGATGATGAGCCCGCCCGGTTTCAGCGCCGACAGATTGACCTTCAGACCGGCCGGATTCATCGCGACGAGAATATCGGGCGCATCGCCCGCCGTCTCGATGGCTTCCGACCCGAAATTGATCTGGAAGGCCGACACGCCGAACGTGGTGCCCTGCGGCGCGCGAATTTCTGCCGGGAAATCCGGGAAGGTGGCGAGGTCGGAGCCGGCGAGCGCGGTCGACAGGGTGAACTGACCGCCGGTCAGCTGCATGCCATCGCCGGAATCGCCTGCAAAGCGGACGGTGACCGCCTCGCGCATACTGGCGGGCGCCGGAGTATCCTTCAACTGGGTGGCCATAAACCGGTGATCCTGATTCTAAGCGTCGTCATCCGGACAATATCCGGAAAATGGATTTGCGCGGTTGTCTATGCCGCTCCGCCCATGGCGGCAAAGGAAGATTTGCTAGGGATCGGCATACCCGCTGCCGTCAGCATCGTTCGCGCGTGGCGGTGGGCGAGTTCCAGACGCTCCTCATCCCGGCCATAGCCGCCGCCCATCGTCAGCGCGAGCGGCACGCCCGCACCGTGGCAAAGGTCGCGGACATAGGAGTCGCGCGCCTGCAAGCCGGCATCCGTCAGCGCCAGCCGGCCCAGCCGGTCACGCTCGTGGCAGTCGACGCCCGCCTGATAGAGTACGAGATCGGGACGGAAATCCGCAAAGGCCGACGGTAAATGGCGATCTAGCGCAGCGAGATAGCCGGTGTCGCCGAGTCGATCGGCGAGCGGTACGTCGAGGCTCGACCTCGCCTTCCTGACCGGAAAATTGCGCTCCGCATGCAGCGAGAGAGTGAAGACGTCCTCCCGTCCCGCCAGCATGACCGCCGTCCCGTCCCCCTGATGCACGTCGAGGTCGATGATCATGATGCGCCGCGCGCGGGCCTCGGCCAGCAGGCGGTTCGCCGCGACGGCAAGATCGTTGAAGACGCAGAATCCCGCGCCGGTCCCGGGCAATGCGTGGTGGGATCCGCCCGCGCCATTCGCCGCATAGCCGCGATCGAGCGCGATCCTCGCCGTCAGATACGTTCCGCCAAGGGCGAGGCGAGAGCGTTCCGCCACCCGCGCGGTCACGGGAAACCCGATGCGCCGCTCGATCTCTTGCGGCACGCACTGCGCCAACACCGCCTCGACATAGTCCGCATCATGGATGGCAGCGATCCAGTCCGCTGGCATCGGCTCCGGTGCGCGCATGTCCGGCGCGACGTTCAGCTCCTCGAACGCGCGCAGCAAAAGCCCGTACTTGTTCATCGGAAACGAACTGCCGGCGGGCAGCGGCGCGACATAGTGCGGATGGTGGACGAGAGGGAACATCCGCTTTCTTTTGCCGATCCGAAAGTACCATCATATAGTTCACTTCGGCGCGGGCAGGCCACGCTCTACATTGGAAGAGAATTATGAGCACCAACCCTGAAGATACAAATAGCGAACGGCAGGAGGCGATGTTGCTCGACGCTCGAGAAATCTTCCAGAGCAGCATGAAGGCGAAACTTCTCCTTTCCGAAGAACTGATCTGGGAACGTCGATTGGAGGGCTGGATCGAGTCTCTTCCCTTCGAAAAGGCGCGGGCGGTTCGTCGGGCGGTGGTGTGAGCGGATACGTTCTCGACGCCTCCGTCG
>JBCCAC010000319.1:0-3198 GCA_039815015.1 Pseudomonadota bacterium
CCCTTCGCGCCGCATACTGCGCGAATTGCAGCGGGACGCCACGCTTTCGCTGGCGGAATTGTCCGATCGGGTCGGCCTGTCGCAAACGCCCTGCTGGAAACGGGTGAAGAAACTGGAATCAGAAGGAATTATCGCCCGCCGGGTAACCCTCCTCGATCGCGAACGGCTGGGCGTCGGGGCCACCCTCTTCGTGTCGCTGCGAACCAGCCGCCATGACGAGGACTGGCTGGAACATTTTGCAGAAACGGTCAGCAGGATTCCCGAGGTGACCGAATTCTACCGGATGAGCGGCGAAGTCGACTATCTCTTGAAGATCGTTTGCCGGGACATCGCCGATTATGACCGGATCTACAAACAGATCATCCAGAAAACGAACCTGGCCGACGTCAGCGCGTCCTTCGCCATGGAACAGATCAAATATACTACGGAAATACCTATATAAATATCACTGCTGAGCCTAAGCGCCCGGCCGACTCTTATCGGAACGGCCCAGCTGCATCAGGTCCAGTCCGCTCGGCTCCTGGAAGATCCTCAGGTCGAATTCCGGCAGTATCGCGAGCATGTGGTCGAAGATATCGGCCTGGATCGCCTCATATTCCGCCCAGTTCACCGTGTCGGTAAAACAGTAAATCTCCAGCGGCAGGCCGTGCGGGCCGGGCGGTAATTGGCGCACCAGCAGCGTAAAGTCTTCGCTCGCGATGCGCGGATGGTGTTTCAGATAGGCGATGACATAGGCGCGCAGCGTACCGATATTGGTGATGCGTCTGGCATTGATGGTATCGCAGTCACCGGACAGCTCCTGCGCGTTCCACGCCGTGATCTCCTCTTCCTTGCGGGCGATATAATCATCCAGCAGGCGGAAGCGTTTCAGCTTCGCGATCTCGTCATCGTTCAGGAAACGCGCGGAATTCTGATCCAGCGTCAGCGCACGCTTGATCCGCCGCCCGCCGCTCTCGCTCATGCCGCGCCAGTTGCGAAACGCATCGGAGATCAGGCGATGTGTCGGAATCGTCGTGATCGTCTTGTCGAAATTCTGCACCTTGATCGTGTGGAGCGCGATATCGACCACATCGCCATCGGCGCCCATGCTGGGCATCTCGATCCAGTCGCCGACGCGCAGCATGTCGTTGCTGGTCAGCTGTACCGACGCGACCAGCGACAGGATCGTGTCCTTGAAGACGAGCAGCAGCACCGCCGCCATCGCGCCGAGACCCGATAGCAGCAACAGCGGTGACTGTTCGATCAGAACGGCGATCATCAGGATCGCCGCGGCACAGAAAACGACGATCTTCAGGACCTGCACATAGCCCTTCAGCGGCCGGCTGCGCGCTTCCGGCCGGCGGGCGTAAAGCTCGTTCGCGTAATTCAGCGCCCAGCTGATGGCCATCGCGAGCGACAGGACGATGAGCGCTCTGGCGACGTTCGCCGTCACGGCAATCACCCCCGGCGGCAGGTGCGGGACCAGCGCGATCCCGCGCGACACGATCAGGAGGGGTATGACGGTCGCAAGCCAGGCCGCCGCCTTGTCGGCCGTATTGCTGCGCGTATCCAGATAGGGCGCCGCCGCACGCAGCAGCACGCGCTTCAAGAGCCAGTTCACGAACAGCGCCACGGCGGCGAGTACGGCCAGCGCGATCAGCGACCGCAGCCACATGTCGAAATCGGCGTAACCCGGGATCAGATCGTCCATATGCTGTAAACTCAGGCGCCCCGGGTCATTCCGACATGATCTGCGGCGCGTCCGCGAACGGCCTGATGCCGAAGCTCGGATAGATCTCGCTCGGGAAATAGACCGTGCCGTCGGACACGACCATGCGGATGCGCTTGATTTCCTTCAGATCGACAGTCGGGTCGCCGGCCACCAGGAAGAAGTCGGCATATTTGCCCTTCTCGATGGACCCGAGATCCTCGTCCTGGTCCAGATATTCGGCCATGTCATAGCTGGCCCGTTTCAGGACCTCCGCCGGCGTCATGCCGAGCGTCTGGAACAGTTCGAGTTCGCGGTGATAGGCAAAGCTGCCGCCAAGGTCCGTGCCCGGCAGCAGCAGGATGCCCTTCTCGTGCATCCGGCTGAGCGTTGCGATGATGGCGTCATAGGCCGCGATATAGGCGTCGCGCTCCGCCTGGTTTTCCGTGCCGAACAGCGCCTGTTTCGTCGAGCGCTGCGTGTTGGTCGGCAGATTGTCGATGACGTCGACCGAGCCTGCCGGAACCTCGCCGTCGATCGCCGTCAGGCCGAGTTCGTGAATGGCGATCGTGGGATCGTGCGCCACCCCCTTTTCCACCATCTTGTCGAGCGTCGACTGAACCAGATCGCCATCGAGGTCGAGCGACGGAAAGCGCTGCATCGCGGTAAACCGGAACAGCGTCCGCGTGTCCTCGCCCTCGTTCAGGACCCAGCCCAGCATCAGCTGATTGACGTGCGTGATCTCGTCGAAACCGGCATCGATCATGGCATCGGCGGTCGAAAAGGCGGGGACATGGCCGGCGACGCGCATGCCGAGGGCATGGGCTTCGCCGACGACCGCGTCCGCCCAATCGGGGTTCATGGAATTGTACAGCTTCACCTGCGGGTAGCCGCGCGCGGCG
This sequence comes from Pseudomonadota bacterium, assembly GCA_039815015.1. GTDB lineage: Bacteria > Pseudomonadota > Alphaproteobacteria > Sphingomonadales > Sphingomonadaceae > Pacificimonas. The sequence continues at coordinate 2,590 of JBCCAC010000319.1, forward strand.
TACCAGCGCACCAGGTCGATCGCCTCCTCCTGACTGGCGGCGATCTCTCCGGTGGCCGCGGAAAATTCCGACTTGCCTTCGATAAAGCCCGACCGGGTGATGCGCGGCCCGGCGATGGTGCCGCTTTCGATACGTTCGATTAGCCCGTCGAGAACCGCATTCTCATTGCCCATGTCACGCACGGACGTGACGCCCGCGGCGATGTTCAGGAGCGCATTGTTCTGGCCGATATGGCCGTGCATTTCATACATGCCCGGGACGAGCGTTCCGCCGTCGCCATCGATAATGGTCTCGCCCTCGGTCGGCGGACTGCCCGCAGGCTGGATGCTGGCAATGCGATCCCCGTTCACCAGCACGTCTTTCGCCGTCGTCAGCGCCAGGCGTTTCGGATCGAATATGCGCACATTGCGGATGCGAACCGGACCGTCATAGTCGCGCGCGGCCTGCGCCTGGATATCGCCGAACCGCTGCGTGGAATAGCGCTCGGCCTCCGCGCGCAGCGCTTCGTCAGCCGTCTCATAGCCCTTGCGGACCAGCGCGAACCGGGGCGATGCGACCGAGAACAGGCGCAGATCCCCGTCGAGCGTGACATGCGTCGGATTGGTCGAC
>JBCCAC010000281.1:0-3838 GCA_039815015.1 Pseudomonadota bacterium
GGTACAGTTGGCCCTTCATGTGGCGCAAGGGCTTGACCATATCCGACTGTGCTTCCCAAGCTTGAAGTGTGTTCATTGGGATGTCAAGCCGGATAACATCCTTGTGGAGTGCACCTCGTCGACGCCGACATCGCGCGGGAAAGCGCGCGTCTTCAGGCGCTGCAGATCAAGCAGCAGCTGGGCCTGCAGGCGCTGTCGATCGCGAATTCGCGGCCGCAGGCCATTCTGGCACTATTCCAGTAGAGGCCGGCGCCGACCCGTTCGGCGAGTGGTGACGGTCTTCGGATCGTCGCCACTCGTCCCGAAAGGAGAGAAAGGACATGATCGACCCCGTACCGGCCATGCCGGCCGCGTCGCTACAGGCGCGCCCGTCCGCCAAGACCGAGACCGCGCCATCCGCGCGCGATGCCGATCCCGTTGTCGCCGCACCGGCCGAACGCAGCGATCTGGTGGTGAGAAAAGCGCCCAGATCCGAGCGCCTGGTGTATGAATTCCGCGATCCCCAGACAGGACAGCTGACGAAACAGTTCCCGTCGGAAGCCTCGCTCGCCATCGGGGCGCTCTACGACGAAGAGGTCTGACCGGCAGGCAATGCCGCCCCCAGGCCGGTAGATTCTTCCGCGTACCGGCATCGCGACACTGGCCTGCCCTCGGCGTGCCGCCGACTGGCACGACCATTGCTGACCACCGCCGTCGACATGAACGGCACCGGGAGCGCGCCAGAATGAGCCTTTCGATCAACACCAATGCCGCCGCGTTGAATGCGCTGCAGCAGCTGAGCCAGTCGACCCGCCAGCTGGACGAGACGCAGATGCGGCTCAACACCGGCCTGAAGGTGCGCACGGCCAGCGACAATGCCGCCGTCTTCGCGATCGCGCAGAACATGCGCGCGGAACATCGCGGGCTGGAAGCGGTGATGGACAGCCTGAACCGGTCGCAATCCGTGCTCGACGTCACCATGGCGGCGACGGAATCGGTGCAGGAACTGCTCATTCAGATGCGCGCCAAGGCGGTCGCGGGCGCCGACGCCGGGCTCGACGATGCCAGCCGCGATGCGCTGAAGCGCGACTTCGAAGCGCTGCGCGACCAGATCGAAACGATGGTCGCGAACGCGAACTTCAACGGCACGAACATCATCGACGGGGCCGCGGGCGAAGGCCTGACCGCGATCGTCGCGCCGGATGCGTCGCAGACGATTACGGTCCCGCGCGTGAACCTGCAGCTGGCGGCCGCCGGGACCGACAGCTTCACCTTGCCGGCGCAGGGTAGTGATGGCGCGTTCGCCGGCAACTTCATCCATCTGGCAAGGGACTCCAGCTTCGACGATGCCGCCGAGGCGCGGGCGCTGATTTCCGCCATCGACACCAGCATCAAGAATATCTCGCAGGGGCTGACGGTGTTCGGCTCCGCGGCGCAGACGATGGAGACGCAGAAGAGCTTCGCGGTGCGCCTGGGCGATGCCATCGAGAAGGGCATCGGCAATCTGGTCGACGCGGACATTGCGCGCGAGAGCGCCCGGCTCCAGGCCTTGCAGGTGAAACAGCAGCTGGGCATCCAGGCGCTGCAGATCGCCAATTCGCAGCCGCAGTCGATCCTCGCGCTCTTTCGTGGCTGAGGCGTAGAATGGCCCTGAAACTGAGCCTGAAACCGTCCGAACGCTTCGTCGTCAACGGCGCGGTCATGGCAAACGGCGATCGCCGTTCCGTCCTGACGGTCGAGAACCGTGCCGCCATCCTTCGCGAACGTGACATCATGCAGGAGGAGGAGGCCGACACGCCGGCGCGCCGGGTCTATTTCGCGCTGATGTGCGCCTATCTGGATCCCGAACAGCGAGAGGACTACCTGCCGCAGTTCAGCGATTTGATGTCGGCGTTTCTGGACGCCATCCTGAACCCCGAGGCGCGTGAGCTTTGTCTCGCCGCGAGCGAGGCCGTCCTGAAGGGCGATTTCTATGCCGCGCTCGCGAAGCTGAAGCGGCTGATCGCCTATGAAGACGGCGTCCTGAATGCCGTCAGGGAGGCGGAGGCATGTCGCTGACGGCCTATCGGAGCGCGCACAGCGCCGCCGAACGACCGCGTGCGGCGGAATATCGCCTGCTTGCCGAGGTGACGGGCGGGCTGGTCGCGGCGCAGGCGCGCGCGACGCGCGATCCCGCGCTGGTCGCGGCGCTCGATGCGAACCGGCGGCTATGGACGGCGCTGGCGCTCGATTGCGGGCAGGAAGGCAATCGTCTGCCGGACGCGTTGCGGGCGCAGATCATCTCCCTCGGCCTCTGGGTGTCGCGCTATGCCAGCGAGGTGGCGCGCGGGGACGGTGACATCGATGATCTGATCGCGGTCAACAGGTCTGTGATGGAAGGACTTTCGGCCTGACGCAGCACGGTTGCGCGTGTGGGGTCGCACGCCCATATTCCAGCGAAGTCCGAAGACGAAGATCGCGATTTTCGTAACGATATCGTCTTTTGAAGAGAAAGACCGATCATGACCGTTCAGACCCTGCCTGTCCTTCCCCTGCGCGACATCGTCGTGTTTCCGCAGATGATCGTACCGCTGTTCGTCGGCCGCAAGCGCTCCGTAAAGGCGCTGGAAGCCGTCATGAGCGGCGACAAGAGCGTCTTCCTGCTGTCGCAGAAAGATGCGGGCGTCGAGGATCCCGGCGCCGAAGATCTGTTCGAGGTCGGCACGGTCGCGAATGTCCTCCAGTTGCTGAAACTGCCCGACGGCACGGTCAAGGTTCTGGTCGAGGGGCAGGAGCGCGCCGCCATCAATGCGCTGAGGACCGAGGGCGATTATTTCGAAGCGGACATGACGCCGCTGGCGGATACGGTCGGCGACGACAAGGCGGTCGAGGCGCTGCAACGTAATGCCGCCGAGCAGTTCGAAAACTATGTTCGTTTAAACAAGAAGATAGCGCCGGAAGTTGTGGTTCAGGTTCAACAGATGGATGATCCGGTGCGCGCGTCGGACGCCATCGCCTCCAACCTGAACGTCAAGATTTCCGAGAAGCAGAAGCTGCTGGCGGAAACCGACGCCGGACGCCGGCTGGAAATCGTTCTCGACCTGATGGAGGGCGAACTGGGCGTCCTGCAGGTGGAGAAGAAGATCAAGGGCCGCGTCAAGCGCCAGATGGAGAAGACGCAGCGCGAATATTATCTCAACGAGCAGATGAAGGCGATCCAGAAGGAGCTGGGCGACGGCGACGAGGATGGCGACGAAATCTCCGAATATGAGGAGAAGATGGTCGAGGCGCGCCTGCCGAAGGAGGCGCTGGAGAAGGCGACGGCCGAGCTGAAGAAGCTGAAAACGATGGCGCCGCAATCCGCCGAGGCGACGGTCGTCAGGAACTATCTCGACGTTCTTCTGGGCCTGCCATGGGGCAAGAAGAGCCGCACGCGGAAGAACCTGATCGAGGCCGAACGCATTCTCGACGAGGATCATTACGGCCTTGAAAAGGTCAAGGAACGCATCGTCGAATATCTGGCGGTGCAGAGCCGCGCGAAGAAGATCAAGGGACCGATCCTGTGCCTCGTCGGCCCGCCGGGCGTCGGCAAGACCTCGCTGGGGCGCTCCATCGCCAAGGCGACGGGACGCAAGTTCATCCGTCAGTCGCTGGGCGGTGTGCGCGACGAGGCGGAAATTCGCGGCCACCGCCGGACCTATATCGGCTCGATGCCCGGTAAGGTGCTGCAGAACATGAAGAAGGCCGGGACGGCGAACCCGCTGTTCCTGCTCGACGAGATCGACAAGCTGGGCCAGGATTTCCGCGGCGATCCGGCGTCCGCGTTGCTGGAGGTGCTCGACCCGGAACAGAACGCCAAGTTCAACGACCATTATCTTGA
>JBCCAC010000046.1:0-11057 GCA_039815015.1 Pseudomonadota bacterium
ATCCAGCGCCCGCGTCAGTTCGGTGAGCAGGATGCGGTCGCACTCGGCCCGCGTCTCGCTCCGGATCGAGACTTCCGGCTCCACGATCGGCATCAGGCCCTTGTCGATGATCCGGTTCGCCACCTCGAACTGCTGGTCGACGATCGCGCGAATGCCGCTTTCCGACGCGGAATTGATGACCGAGCGCATCTTCGTCCCGAAAACGGCCTTCGCCTTCGCGCGGTCGAGGAGATCCTCCAGGCCCGGATTGGGCTTCATCAGCTGGACGCCGTCCGCCTCGTCCGCCAGACCCTTGTCGATCTTCAGGAACGGTACGATGCCGCGTTCCCACAGCAGCGTCGGCACCGGCTTGCCGTCAGCATCGCCATCCATCGTCTTCTCGAACAGAATGGCGCCCAGCACCTTCTGCCCGGAAAAGCACGGCGCCGTCACGATGCGCGAGCGCATCTGATGGATCAGCGCGAACATCTCGTCCTCGCTCGACCAGGCATCTTCCTCGACGCCATACCCTTTCAGCGCTTTCGGCGTGGAGCCGCCCGACTGGTCCAGCGCGGCGATAAAGCCCGCGCCGCCCACGATCTGCGCCAGCATTTTCGCATGTTCGCCCATATTCTGCATCTTATGTCCGCACCCGCTTGTTGTCAGTGATATGGCGCCGCCCTGTAGCGGCAGCGCCGGTATGCGGCAATGAAAGGAACGGGATCATGCTGAGCGAAATGCAGGAACGCCTCTGCCAGGGGGCAGAAGGCCGGTTCGCCGGCCTGTCCGCCGCGATCGTCAACTGCACGCTGAAGGCCGCGGGCGAACCGTCGCATACGGATACGCTGCTGGATGTCGTCGCAGAGATCATGAAACGCGGCGGCGTCGCCGTCGACCGCATCCGCTCGACCGACTACTGGATCGCGCCCGGCGTCTATCCCGACATGACCGAACATGGCTGGGACGAGGACGCGTGGCCTGAAATCTGCCACCGCATTCTGGATGCCGACATCCTCGTCATCGGAACGCCCATCTGGCTGGGCGAGATGAGCTCGGAAGCGCGCAAGCTGATCGAACGGCTCTACGGCCATTCCGGCGAAACCAACGACAAGGGACAGTACCGCTTTTATGGGAAAGCGGGTGGCTGCGTCGTCACCGGCAACGAGGACGGTATCAAGCACGTCGCCATGGGCGCGCTCTACGCCCTGCAGCACATCGGCTACACGATTCCGCCGCAGGCCGATTGCGGCTGGATCGGCCCTGCCGGTTCCGGCCCGTCCTACGGCGACAGGCTGGACGACGGCACGCGCGCCGGTTTCGACAATATATTCACGCAGCGCAATACGACCTTCATGTCGTTCAATTTAATGCATCTGGCAAAGCTCCTGAAGGACGCCGGCGACATCCCCGCGATCGGCAATGTCCGCGGCGAGTGGGACGACGGCTGCAAACCCGGCTGGCCCAATCCCGAACATCGTCTGGACTAGTTAACAATCAGCGTCCCCGCGCCATCCATGCGGGCGGCGATGCGTAGAGTCGCGAGGATCGTTCGGGCACCGGCGGCGAAACCGGCCCGCCCTCGATCTCGTCCAGAAAGCGCGCCATCGCTTCTCGTGCCAGCGAGCTCTTCGACCGCTTGGAGAGCGTCGCCATGCGCTCCATCCGCCACTGCAGCCGCTCGTCGATGCGCACCCCCAGCATCACCATCGTTTTCGTCCCCGTTTGACTTGTTTTACATGTTTAACGGGGCCGAATTAGAGCGATCATGGTAAACGAGGAGTTATTACATCGCGCACTTAGTAATGAGTCAGCCATAAACGCACGTGGAGCACGACGCTACAATCATCTACTGCACGCGGCAGTGCGGCAAGCGTGTCAAATCTTACCAGAACCCTAAAGTCTCAGATCGCCGTACAGCGCGAAACAGCGCCTCTCACGATGTCGGGTCTGTCGGGTGCGCGAAAGGCTTCTCTGCGGCTGTATTTTTGGGAAGCACTCTTCAGACCGGTCAGGCGGTGCCCTTAAGCGCCTCGACCCCCGGCAGCGGTTTGCCTTCCATCCATTCCAGGAACGCGCCGCCGGCCGTCGATACGAAGGAGAAGGCGTCCGCGACGCCGGCGTGGGACAGTGCCGCGACGGTGTCGCCGCCGCCCGCGACCGATACGAGCGCGCCGTCGCCGGTCAGCGCCGCGGCCGTCTTTGCGAGCGCCACCGTCGCGCGGTCGAACGGCTCGATCTCGAACGCGCCGAGCGGGCCGTTCCAGACCAGCGTCCGGCAGGTCTTGAGGACGTCCGACAGCGCCTCCACCGCGGCGGGACCGATATCGAGGATCATCTCGCCCGCGCCGACTTCGTGGACGTTCGCCACGCGGTTGTCTGCGTTCGCCTTGAACTCCGCCGCGCAGACGACGTCATAGGGCAAATGCACCGTGCAGGACGCGGCCTCCGCCTTTGCCAGCACGGCCTTCGCGGTGTCGGTCAGATCATGCTCGCACAGGCTCGCGCCGACATCGACGCCCTTTGCCGCCAGAAACGTGTTCGCCATGCCGCCACCGATGATCAGGTGATCGACCTTCGTGACGAGATTTTCCAGAACGTCGAGCTTCGTCGACACTTTCGCGCCGCCGACGACCGCGGCGACTGGCCGCTCCGGATCGCCAAGCGCCTTATCCAGTGCGTCCAGTTCCCGCTGCATCGCCCGGCCGGCATAGGCGGGCAGTAGGCGCGCCAGCCCTTCGGTCGATACATGTGCGCGGTGCGCCGTCGAAAACGCGTCGTTGACGTAAAGATCGCCCAGCGCCGCGATCTCCTGCGCCAGGCCGGCGTCGTTCTTCGTCTCGCCGTCGTGAAAGCGCGTGTTTTCCAGGACCGCGACGTCCCCGTCCGCCATCAGTTCGACCATACGCTGCGCCGCCGGTCCGAACGTTTCGGTGATGAACATGACCTGGCGGCCCAGTACCTTTTCCAGCTCGCTGGAGATCGGCGACAGGCTGAACATCGGGTTCTCGCCCTTCGGCCGCCCGAAATGGGAGAGGACGAGCACCTTCGCGCCCTTGTCGGCCAGTTCGGTCAGCGTCGGCACCGCGGCACGCAGCCGCGTCGTGTCGGTGACGTTGCCATCCTGCATCGGCACGTTCAGGTCGCACCGGACGAGGGCGACCTTTCCGGTAAGATCGGCGAGGTCGTCGAGTGTCTTGAAAGCCATCAGCTTACTCCTTTCCCCTCCCCACCGAGGAGGGGTGGGGGTGGGGCCGCGCTCGCCAGAGCGCCAAGAAAAACGCCGGGATAGCAACTCGTTCTACCACCGGAACCACGCTGCCGCGCGGGATGGATCGGCGCGCTACGCACGCATCCCCACCTCAACCCCTCCCCAGAGGAAAGGGAGATATCCTGCCCTACAGTCCCGCCATCACCTTGGCGGTGTCGATCATGCGGTTGGAGAAGCCCCATTCATTGTCGTACCAGGAAACGACGCGCGCCAGCTTGCCTTCCAGAACCGCCGTCTCCAGGCTGTCGATCGTCGAGGACGCCGGATAGTGGTTGAAGTCGCTGCTGACGAGCGGCTGGTCGGTATAGTCGAGAACGCCCTTCATCGCGCGGTCCGCGGCGGATTTCAGCGCCTCGTTCAGCTCTTCGGCACTCGTGTCGCGACCCGGCGTGAACACGAGGTCGATCAGGCTGACGTTGGGCGTCGGCACGCGGACTGACGACCCGTCCAGCTTGCCGTTCAGCTCCGGCAGGACGAGGCCGACGGCCCGCGCCGCGCCCGTCGTCGTCGGGATCATGTTCTGTGCCCCGGCACGCGCCCGGCGCATGTCGGAATGCATCTGGTCCAGCATGCGCTGGTCGTTGGTGTAGCTGTGGATCGTCGTCATGAAACCGCGCTCGATGCCCACCGTTTCGTGCAGCACCTTCGCGACGGGCGCCAGGCAGTTGGTCGTGCAGCTCGCGTTCGACACCACGATGTCGTCCGCGCCCAGCGTGTCGTGATTGACGCCATAGACGACGGTCTTATCGACGCCCTTGGCCGGCGCGGAAATCAGGACGCGGGACGCACCAGCGTCGAGGTGCGGACTGGCCGCATCCTTCGACTGGAAGAAGCCCGTACATTCCAGGACGAGATCGACGCCCATATCCTTGTGCGGCAGCTTGCCGGGCTCGCGCTCTTTCGTGACGGCGATGCGCTTGCCATCGACGGTGATGCTGTCACCGTCCGACGTCACCTCGCCCGGGAAGCGGCCGTGCGTGGAATCGAAACCGAAGAGGAGGGCGTTGGCCTTCGCATCGGCAAGGTCGTTGATGGCAACGAGTTCGAAATCATGATCGCCGCGCTCCAGAAGCGCGCGCGCCACCAGCCGGCCGATGCGGCCGAAGCCGTTGATGGAAACCTTCGTCGTCATTCTTTTTTGTCCTTAAGTCTTCTGAATTGACGCCAGCGCGTCGCGAACCCTTGCCGCGACCGCCTCCGCCGTGAATCCGAACTTGGCGAACAGGTCCGCCGCCGGCGCCGACGCGCCGAACCGGTCGATGCCGATGTTGAGGCCGTTCGCCATGGTGTGCTCCGCCCAGCCGTGCGTCGTTCCCATCTCGACGGAGACGCGCAGCACTTCCGAGGGGCGGGCGTCCGGCAGCAGCTCCTCGCGATATGTGTCCGGTTGCGCCGCAAACAATTCCCACGAGGGCATGGAAACGACGTCGCAGCCGACGCCCTCGGCCTCCAGCTGCGAGGCCGCCTCCAGCGCGAGATGCACTTCCGACCCCGTCGCGATGAAGATGACCCGGCGATCCGCCTCCGCCGCCTTCAGGCGATAGGCGCCGCGTGCCGACAGATTGCCCGGCGCGCCGTCCAGCCGCACCTGCGGCAGGTTCTGACGCGTCAGCGCCAGCACCGACGGCGTCTCCCGATCCGCGAGTGCCAGCGCCCAGCACTCCGCCGTCTCCACCGCATCGGCGGGGCGGAACACATTCAAGTTCGGGATCATCCTCAGCGACATGACCTGCTCGACCGGCTGATGCGTCGGCCCGTCCTCGCCGACACCGATCGAATCGTGCGTCATCACGTGGATGGCGCGGCACTGCTGCAGCGCGCCCAGCCGGATCGCCGGGCGTGAATAATCGGAAAAGATCAGGAACGTCCCGCCATAGGGAACGACCCCGCCGTGCAGCGCCATGCCGTTCATCGCCGCCGCCATGCCGAATTCGCGAATGCCGTAATTGACGTAGCGGCCGGAATAATTCTCCGCCTCGAACAGACCGAGGTCGCCCGTCTTCGTGTTGTTCGAACCCGACAGGTCGGCAGACCCGCCGATCGTCGAGGGCAGCACCTGATTGATGACCTTCAGCGCCCGCTCGGACGATTTGCGGGTGGCCTCGGCAGTGGGCTCCTCGATCAGCGCGGCGATGTGCTTGTCCAGCGCATCGTCGAGCGCATCTGGCAGATCGCCAGCCATGCGGGCGGTAAAGGCCGCATAATCCGGTTGCCGCTCCGCCTTTACGGTCCAGGCGGCGGAGAGATCGGCGCCGCGCCCGCCCATTTCGCGCCAGGCTGCGAGAATTGCGTCGGGAATGACGAAGGGTTCGGCCTCCCAGCCCAGCGCCTCGCGCGTGCCCGCAATCTCTTCGGGACCGAGCGGTGCGCCGTGTGTGGACGCGGTACCCTGCTTCGTCGGCGCGCCATAGCCGATGACGGTGCGCGCCGCGATCAGGCTGGGGCGCGGATCGGCCTTCGCCGCGCGCATGGCCGTGTCGAGCGCCTGCGGATCATGGCCGTCGCATTCGACGACGTGCCAGCCGGTCGCGGCGTAGCGCGCCTTGATGTCCTCGCTGGTGGACAGGCTGGTCGGGCCGTCGATGGTGATGCGATTGTCGTCCCAGATCACGTTGAGACGGCCGAGTCCCAGATGGCCGGCCAGTCCGATGGCCTCGTGATTGATGCCCTCCATCAGGCAGCCATCACCGGCGATCACCCAGGTGCGATGATCGACGAGAACGTCGCCGAACGCCGCGTTCAGGTGCCGCTCCGCCATCGCCATGCCGACCGCCATGGCAACGCCCTGGCCCAGCGGTCCCGTCGTCGCCTCGACGCCGGGCAGCAGGAAGTTTTCCGGGTGGCCGGCGCAGGGGCTGCCGAGCTGACGGAAATTGCGGATGTCGTCCATCGTCGGCGCGGCATAGCCGGTCAGGTGGAGGAGCGCGTAGATCAGCATGGAGCCGTGCCCGGCCGACAGCACGAACCGGTCGCGATCAGCCCAGTCGGGGCGCGCCGGATCGTACTTCAGATGCTTGGTGAAAAGGACCGTCGCCGCGTCGGCCATGCCCATCGGCATGCCGGGATGACCCGATTTCGCCGCTTGGACGGCGTCCATGGCCAGCGCGCGAATGGCGTTTGCAAGATCGTCATGACCGATGTCGGCAGGCGGCGTCGCCGCGGCGGTGCTGGATGTGTCGGCGGTCAAATTCGTCCCTTTTCACGCACGGGCGGGCGGATGTTCGCGCGCCTTCTGGAGGCCGCCCCGCCTAGCGTCAACCACGGCGGGTATGGAGGGGGCAGGATCGGCCACGCCGCTACGTTGACGAATCATGAGAGTCGATCTTACTAAGGTCTGCCAAATCTATGTTTTGAGGTATTTTTGAATATATGAGCGAGTCGGGTCCGACGGAAATCGACGGCAAAGTCGCAGACATTGCCGAGGCGGCCGGGGTCGAAACAGCGGGGGTCGAGGCCGCCATGGCCCGTCTGGATGCCGCGATCGCCCGGTTCGATGCAGCGGCCTCAGCGGCAGCGTCTCGTGCGGCCTCGGCAGCAACGGCGGAATCGGACGAAGCCGAACGCCTGACCGTCCTGACGGCCGAGCGCGACCTTCTGGCCCTGAAGCATCGCCGGCTACTGCAGGAAAGCGAGGGCGCGCTGGGCGATCTCGATCGGCTGATCGCCGGGATGGAGGGCTGAATTGGGACAGATTCGTGTCGAGATCTGCGGCCGCGCCTATCCGCTCGCCTGCAAGGATGGCGAGGAAGCCACGCTGACGACGCTCGCCGCGCGCGTGAACGAGAAGGCCGAGCGACTCGTGGCACAGCTCGGGCATCTGCCGGAATCGCGCCTTCTTCTCATGTCGGCGATCATGCTGGCGGACGATTATGTCGAACTGGCTGCAAGCGGCGGCCACGCCGAGCCGGCGCCGGCCGCAACGACAGCGCCGACCGAAGCGGACGCGGCCGCACTGGCGGACATGAAGGCGGCGACGGCGTCGATCACGACGGCGGCCGCGGCGGCGCTCGACCGTGCGGCGGCGCGGATCGAAACGGCGGCCGCGGCGCTGGAAACGGCGCCAGACGCTTAAGGCGGACGCTTGAGACGGGCGCCCCGAAGGCCTACATGGTTCAGCGACGGATACTGCCCGGTACGATCATAGCGAACATCCCTGAGGCGATAAGGCATCCTAGGGAGCCGTCCCTGCCCGGGCCCTTGGCCCGACGCACATGGCGCCCACCTGACGTTCTAGGCGTCAGAGGATTTTCCGGACACCGGCCAGGGCGGTTCCGTCACCTTCCTCAGCTGATTTCGATGCCAGGTCGAGAACCTTCGCTCCGGACTTGATCCTTGGGCGCCCCAGCGGCACGAGAAGCCGCGGATCAAGCGCAGACTGAGCCTGGGACGACGATTGATGGCGGCTACCACTCCGGGCGAAAAAGACGCGCTGCGCCGCGACCTGCGCGCACGCCGTGCCGCCCATGTGGCCGGCTTGACGGATCGCGCGCGCCGCGAGCAGGAAATCGCGCTCGTACGCCAGGTCGCCCCTGTCATCGAGAGCGTCGGGCGTCTCGCCAGCTATATGCCGATAGGCCACGAAATCCGCCCGGACGCGATCGAGGCGGACATTTCCGGCCCTATCCTCATTCCCTGGTTCGCGAGCCGGGACGCGCCCATGCTGTTTCACGAGAATGACGGTGGCGGCAGGCCCGGCCCCTGGGGCGTGGTTCAGCCGGACGCGGCGGCGCGATCCGGGACGCCCGACTGTCTCCTTGTGCCCCTTGTCGGTGCGACCCCTGCTGGCGACCGGCTCGGTCAGGGTCAGGGGCATTTCGACCGCACGATCGCGAAGCTGAAAGCGGAAGGGCCGCTCGTCACCATCGGCCTCGCCTGGGACTGTCAGATCGTCCCCGTCCTGCCGACCGATGACTGGGACGAAGTGCTCGATTTTGTTGCGACGCCGACGCGGCTATACGAGGCCGCCATATGACCCCCGATCCCGATCCTCAGCTCCGCAAGCCGCTCGGCGTCATCCTGATGATCGCCCTCATTTTCGCTTATGTGTTCGTAGTGGGCGCCCTCGCCGATCCCATCCTGACGCTTCCCGTGCTGGCGCAGGTACCGATCTGGGTGCTCCTGGGCATTGCGTGGATTTTTCCGATGAAGCCGCTGGTGCGCTGGATCGAGCTGGGCCGGTGGCGCGCATGACCGTCGCCCCTGAAGATTGCGCGTCCATGGCCGACATTCGCGAGGGGATCGACGATCTCGACCGGCGCATCGTCGCCCTGCTCGCAGAGCGCATGCGCTATATCGAGGCCGCGGCGCGGGTGAAGACGGACCGGGATGCCGTGCGCGACGAATGGCGCAAGGCGGACGTGATCGGCAAGGCCCGCGCGGCGGCGCGCGCAAACGGCCTCGATGACATGCTGGTCGCGGACCTTTACGAACTGCTCGTCGAACGGTCGATCGCGCATGAGTTCGTGAAGTTCGATGCGTTAGGCTAGCGTCTTCAGGAACGCCTCCGCGCTGTCGAGATATTCGGACCGCTTCGCATCGGTCATCTTTTCCCAGGTCCGGTATGGCATCGCCATACGCCGATTGCCCTCCAGCTTGTCGGCGTTCCGGTCCACGAAGTGCCAGTAGAGCGCGTTGAAGGGACACGCCCCCTCCCCCGTCTTGGTCTTCACATCGTACCGGCATGACGAGCAATAATCCGACATGCGATCGATATAGGCGCCGGATGAGGCGTAGGGTTTCGAACCCAGCAACCCGCCATCGCCGAACTGGCTCATGCCGAGCGTGTTGGGCAGCTCCACCCACTCATAGGCGTCGGCGTAGACCTCCAGATACCATTCGTGGACTTGGCGGGGATCCGCGCCGATCAGGAGGGCGAAATTGCCTGTCACCATCAGCCGCTGGATATGGTGCGCATAGGCATGGTCCAGCGTCTGGCCGATCGCCTGCGACAGGCAGTGCATGTCGGTTTTACCGGTCCAGTAGAAATCCGGCAGGTCGCGATGCGCCTCCAGATAGTTGCGATCCACATAGTCCGGCATTTCGCGCCAGTAGATGCCGCGCACATATTCGCGCCAGCCGATGATCTGACGGATGAAGCCCTCGACCGCGTTCAGCGGCGCTGCACCCTCCTCATACTTCGCAGCGACCTGCCGGCAGAGGTCTTCAGGATCGAGGAAGCCGATGTTGAGATAGGGCGAGACGATCGCGTGGTACAGGAACGCCTCCCCGGTCAGCATGGCATCCTGAAAATCGCCGAAGTGCGCCAGCGCCCTGTCGAGGAACTGCGCGACCACCTTTTCCGCGTCGTCGCGCGTGACCGCAAAGCCGAACGCGGTCAGCCGGCCGACATTGTCCGGGAAGCGGCGCTCGACCATGGCGATGACCTCGCGGGTGATGTCGTCAGGCGCGAAGGTCAGCGCTTCGGGCATGAACATGTCGGCTTCGGCGGGCTTGCGGTTCTCCTTGTCGTAATTCCATTTGCCGCCTTCGGGCTTGCCCTCCGCCGTCATCAGAAGGCCGGTTTTCCTGCGCATTTCGCGATAGAAATAGTCCATCATGAGCGACTTGCGGCCCTCGGCCCAGTCGGCGAATTCGCCGATGCCGCAGATGAAACGGTCGTCATCGAACAGCCGCGCGGGGACGTCGATCTTGTCGGCCCAGTGGTCCATCGCCGTCTGGACGCGCCATTCGCCGGCCTTGACCGCGCGAACCTCGTCGATGTCGTGACGTTCGAGCGCGCGGATCAGCTCGCCCGTGAAGCTGCCGCTGTTCCCCTCGTCCTCCAGCCTCACATAATCGACCGTCCAGCCAGCCTCCTGCAACTCCTCGGCGAAATGGCGCATGGCGGACAGGATGAAGACCAGCTTCTGCTTGTGATGGCCGACATAGGTCGTCTCCTCGTCCAGCTCCGCCATCAGGACGACCGTGTCGTCCTTGGTACAGCCGCGGATGGAGGCGATGTCGCGGGTCAGCTGATCGCCGAGAATATAAACGAGTTTCATGGCGTCGATAAAACGCCCTGAGCCGCTGGTTTCCAGCCCCGCGTCAATATGCGACGCGGCGCGTGAAGCCCCCGTCGACAACGATGTTCTGACCGGTGATCCAGGACGATTGCGGACTGGCCAGGAAGGCGACCGCGCTCGACACCTCTTCGGGCCGGCCGAAACGTTTGGCGGGATGATGGTCGCGGTTCTGGGCGTAGTAATCGGGAAGGTTCGCCTTGATCCAGTCCCACGACCCGCCATCGACGAAGATGGGGCCAGGCGACACGCAATTGGCGCGGATGCCGTCCGGCATATATTCCTGCGCCAGCTGCGCGACGTAATTGATCAGCGCCGCCTTGATCGCGCCATAGCTGTGCCCGCCGCCGGGAAAGCCGTGATATTCGACCGCCGTGATCGTCGCGATCTGCACGAACGCGCCCGCCTCCGCCGCCTTCAACGCCTCCAGGCAGGTATCGAACATCGTCACGGCCGACATCAGGTCGACCTCGTAATTCTGGTCCCATCCCTCGCGTGACCGCGGAATACCGCCCAGTGCGCTCGCGTTCGAAACGACGACTTCCGCGCCGCCCAGCTCGTCCATCGCCCAGCGGCACCAGTCGGCCACGGCCGACTGATCGGCGGCATCGGCGGTGCGTCCGATGATACGCCCTTTAATACGCTCTCGCGTTTCGAGCTCTTTCAGAGCGGCAGAAAGGCTGTCTTCGTCCCGGGCGAAGATCGCGACATTCGCCCCCTCGTCCAGAAACCGCGCCGCCGCTGCCCGGCCGAGCCCGCGCGACGCCGCGGAAATCAGGACGTTCTTGCCG
>JBCCAC010000017.1:0-14787 GCA_039815015.1 Pseudomonadota bacterium
ATGACGAAGACGAACCCGACGACGAGGCCGATGAGGATGCCGACCAGAAGGTCGGTGAAGAGGATGGCAAGAACGGTCACGACAAACGGAATGAACTGGGTCATGCCCTGTTTGTAGCGTTCGACGTAGAGTTCCGGCCGGGTCAGCTTATAGCCGACGAAGAGGAGCACGCCGGCGAGGGCGGATAACGGTATGAGATTGAGGAGACCCGGAAACAGCATGACGCCGGCGAGCAACCAGGCGCCGTGAAATATCGCCGACCGCTTCGTATCGGCGCCCGCCGCAACGTTGGCGGACGACCGGATGATCACCGAGGTCAGGGGGAGGCCGCCGATCATGCCTGACGCGATGTTTCCCGCGCCCTGAGCGAGCATTTCACGATTTTTATCAGTGACGCGTCGCTTTGGATCGAGCCGGTCGACGGCGTTGATGCAGAGGAGCGATTCCAGTGTCGCGACGAGCGCGAGCGTGACAGCCGTCGTCCAGACGATCGGATTGGCGATCGCGGTGAAGTCGGGATAGCGAAACAGCTCGGTGATGCCGAAAACACTGTCCGCCACCGGAACCTGAACAAGATGGGTTTCGGCGATCGCCAGAGACGGTGCAAGCGCCTTGTAGGCGGCGTTGACGAATACCGAGGCGATGACGACGACAAGTGGACCCGGGAGAAGACGCAGTGGCCCCGTCTTCGGCTGAACCCTGTCCCACCAGAACAGAAACAGGAGTCCGAGCGTCGAGATGATGACGGCACCCCAGAGAATTTCTTCGCTGACGACCATCTGCAATGCCGACAAGGTGTTCATGCCATCCGGCTGAAAGAAGTTCAGACTGCCTTCGTAATCGCCGTCATAGCCGATCGCGTGCGGGATCTGTTTCAGGATCAGGATGAGGCCGATCGCGGCCAGCATGCCGGTGATGACGGACGAGGGCACGAATTCCGACAGCCATGCCGTTTTGGACAGCCAGATGGCGAGTTGCATGACGCCAGAAAGAACGACGGCGAGCAGAAACGCTTCATAGGTCGGGAGCTGTGTGATGGCCGCGAGGACGATGACGGTCAGGCCGGCGGCCGGGCCGCTAACCGAGAGCGGCGACGCCGAGATCGAGCCCACGATGAGGCCACCGACAATACCGGCGATGAGACCGGAAAACAGCGGCGCGCCCGAAGCGAGGGCGATGCCGAGGCAGAGTGGCAGCGCGACGAGTGCGACAACGACCGACGCGGCGACGTCGTTGGTCAGATTGGCTTTCGCTGCCGCCGGGTCGTCGTCCTTTAAATCGGCCACGTAGCGAATCCTTCTTCTATGTCGGAAAGGCGAAGATGTTGGAAACCGTCGAAACAACGGATGGCCGTCAAGGTCAACCGTTTCGAGGCCCGCATTGATCTTATCAACAGCCTTCTGTCCACGAGGTCAAAGGACCTGCCGTCGCAGAACGTGAAACCGCCCGCCGGCGAGGGGAGCGCGGGCGGGCGGTTAGGCGACAAAGGGGGCGGGGGGAATCGGGGGTGCGATAACCCTTTGTCGCCGCCGGCAGGTTTCCCGGTTCAGGACCGGGCGTATTATGCCGGAATTCGGTTTCTGGGTCTGGCGAGCTGCATCAGCTCGTCCTTCAGGGCGAGGCGGAGACGTTTCAGCCGGCCAAGGTGAAGGGAGGACGCAAACGGGCCCTGTGCGGTTCGGGTGATCTTTGAGTCGAGCTGACGAATGCGCGCTGCCAGAATCATACGCTGCCGCTTGGCAAGATTCTTACGAAACCGGATGGACAGTGCGGACATTGGCCTTCTCCTTTTCCTTCGATCGAACCCGGCCGCGGATCCGATGTGCAGGAGATAGGCGATGACATTACATAGCGCCATTCGAAAACTGTGCAGATAAGTCATAGAAAAAAACTATCGAGTGATCTCAGGCGTAGTGGGAGTGCATTTTCTCATTCGATTGCATTCTGAAGAGAGAATATGTATGTAGTCGTTCAGGAGAATGGATATGGCGTCGGTCGTTGCCGAACTTTCCACAAATGATATGCGGGCCGGAGATGCGCGCGTCCTGAGCGAGGCGCTGGCGCGTGTGGCCGCCTTCTGGCGGCTGTCGAACGCGGAGCTGGGCAAGGCCCTCGGCCTGTCGCCGGCATCGGCATCGCGCCTGCGCGCGCGGCAGTTCGACGTGAAACCGGGCACGAAGCCGTTCGAGCTGGGCCAGTATCTGGTGCGGCTGTTTCGCGGGCTGGATGCGCTGACCGGGTCAGATGACGCGGCGGCGCAAAGCTGGCTGCGGACCGACAATCTGGAACTGGGCGGCGTCCCGCTGGACCGGATCCAGACGATCAGCGGGCTGACGCAGCTGACCGACTATGTCGACGGCTATCGCGGACGCAGCTGAACCGCCGCGCCCCAGCCGCGCCGACCTGCGGTCATATGCCGGCACATTATGGCGCATCTTCGAGGCGCAGCACCGGATTTCCACCGTTCGTCTGACCGACAATGCCGCGGATCAGATGCGGCTGGAAATGCTGGTCGAGGATGTGAAACCGGACCTGCCGCCGGCGGCGCGCGGACTGCATTTCCTGCTCGCCGCGCCGTTTCGCTACTGGCACGCCAAGCCCACGCGGTTTCGCCGGGGCGGCATAAGGCCGGGCATATTCTACGCGTCGGAGCGCGAGGAGACGGCGCTGGCCGAGACCGCCTATTGGCGGCTGCGCTTCTTCGCCGCCGCGCCAGGCATGGCGCTGCCGAAGACGACCAGCGAACATAGCGCCTTCACCGTCGATGTGCGGGCGGCGCGGGCGCTGGACCTGACCGTTCCGCCCCTGGATGCGGGCAAGGCCGCCTGGATGGACCCGGATGATTATACGGCGTGCCAGACGCTTGGCGACCGGGCGCGGACGCTGGAGACGCAATTGGTCCGCTACCGCAGCGTGCGCGACGCAGTCGGCGATGCCAATGCGGCGGTCATGGACCCCGCCGTCTTTGCCGGGCCACCGCACGTCAGAACGACGTGGCACCTGCGACTCGAGGCGGGCGGGCTGACCGCGCAGGCCGCCTTTCCCTCCGCACGCCGGTTCGTCTTTCGGGCCGAGGCGTAAGCCTTATGCGAAATCGAGCGTTTCGCCATCGGCGGGGATGGCGATGCGGGCGGTGCGGCCGGGGTCGAGGTCGGCCATGGCGGTTCGGAGCTGGTCGCGCGTCGAAAAGCAGTGATCGAGCGCGCCCATATGGACGGCGATCATGCGGACGTTCGCATTGGCCTGCTCCGCCATTTGGAACAGGCGCATACCCTGCGCCGCATCCATCAAGAGAAGTTCGGGCGAGATCGCCTCGATCACCGGTCCGCCCGTGTGCGCGATGACGATGTCGGGCCGAAACCGGGTCAGGATCGCCGTCATCTCGGCATCGTCGAGGATCGTGTCGCCGGCCCAGTAGATGGTCGGATGTCCTTCCGCCTGAAGCACGATGCCATTGACATTGCCGAGCAGCTGGCCGACTTCGCCGCGCCCGTGCAGGCCCCAGACCTGGCGGATGGTGATGCCGTCCAGTGTCGTCGGCGCCGCCTCGTCCGTCGATATCGCGGTGACATCGGTGAAGCCCTTGTCCTGCAGGGCGGCCTGGAAGCTGACCCGGTCGTCCGGTTTGGCGAAATCGGGCGAATAGCTGTTGGCGCAGGTGACCATCGGGATCGATTTCGGCAGCAGATCCGCCGCGGCGTCGTCGAAATGGTCGGAATGCATATGGCTGACGATGACAGCGTCGATGTCCCGGACGATGCCGGCGGCGGGGACGGGAAGCTCCACCGTCGGATTGGGCGCGATATCCGCGAAGGACGGTAGCGCGCCCTTGGCCGACAGCATCGGATCGAGCAGCAGGCGCTTCCCGGCATAGTGAAGGCGTGCGGTCGCATTGCGAATGAACTCGTACCGCACGGCCGGATTTGCGGCCGCCTCTACGGTATTGCCTGCCGAACTGGCCGCGCTCTGCTCGCTGGCGCCGGAGCATCCGGCGGTTACGGCCAGTGCCGCCGCGCCCGATGTGGTCAGGAAGCGGCGGCGACTGAATAGGTGAATGAGATGCGGCACGGCTTTCTCCCCCGTCTGAACGTGAAGCCGTCCCTGCAAGCCATGGGCGACAAACGCAAAAATTTCGCGTGGTCGACGATAAAGATATGAGATTGGCGACGGGTTTCCGAATTGCCGGACGCATTGCGCCCGGCAGGAGCGGGCGGGTTCAGAGCGCGCGGCTGACGACCTCCTTCATGATCTCCGACGTGCCGCCGTACATGCGCTGGACGCGGGCGACGCGCCACAGGCGGGCGATGGGATATTCGTTCATGTAGCCGGCGCCGCCGTGCAGCTGGAGCGCGGCGTCGCAGACCTCCCATTGCAGTTCCGTGTGGTGGAGTTTGGCGGCGGAAGCCTCCGCGGGCGTCAGCTCGCCGGCGACATGGCGGGCGATGGCCCAGTCGATGTGCGCCCAGCCGGCCTGGAGTTTGGCGGCCAGGGTCGCCAGCGTGAACTTGGTGTTCTGGAAATCGAACACCGTCTTGCCGAACGCCTTGCGTTCCTTCGTGAACTTGAGCGCCTCGTCGAGCGCGCGCTGGGCGCCGGCCTGGGCGGCGATGGCGATTTGCAGGCGTTCCTGCGGCAGCTGCGACATGAGCATGCCGAAGCCCATATTTTCCGCGCCGAGGCAGTTGGTGATAGGAACGCGGACGTCCTCGAAGAACAGTTCGGACGTGTCGGCCGAATGCTGGCCGATTTTGTCGAGGTTGCGGCCACGGGCGAAGCCGTCGCGCGTCGCTTCGACAAGGATCAGGCTGGTGCCTTTCGCGCCGGGGGAATCGGGATCGGTCTTCGCGCACACGATGACGATATCGGCGTGCTGACCGTTGGTGATGTAGGTCTTGGCGCCATTGACGACATAATGATTGCCGTCGCGGCGGGCGGTGGTTGTGATCGACTGGAGATCGGAGCCCGTGCCGGGCTCGGTCATGGCGATCGCGGTGACGATCTCGCCCGACACCATCTTCGGCAGATATTCCGCCTTCTGCTCGTCCGAGCCGTAGTGGAAGAAGTAGGGTGCCGTGATGTCGGACTGGAGCGTGATGCCGGCGGACGAGCCGGCATAGCTGAGTTCCTCGCCGACGATGGCGTTGAAGCGATAGTCGAGGCCGGGCCCGCCATATTCCTCCGGCACCTGCGGGCAGAGGATGCCCGCCTCGCCGCATTTGTCCCAGAATTCGCGCGCGACGATGCCGTCCGCCTCCCACTTGTCGAGGTTCGGCGTCAGTTCGGCGGCGAAGAATTTGCGGACCGCATCGCGGAAAACCGCGTGGTCTTCGTCATAGACGGTGCGGGTGGAGAGATCGAGCATGGACGACATCCTGAATTTGACGTTTTTTCATGCGTAGCGGCGTGCGCTGGCCGTGCCCGCCTCCCTAAAGCAGGGGGCGCGACACCTTTATCCACAGGACGTCAGAGCGCGCGGATGAGCGTGCGGACGACGGCGAGCCACGGCGTTTCGGTGAGGACGATCTGGCGCGCCCCATGCTGGGGCGGGAGGATCGACAGGCGCTGGCCGAACATGTCGACGAGGCGTCCGAAGGCGTAGCGCCCGCCGGGGCGCGGGGCGAGAATGTCGCGGTTCGCGGCCGTCATGAACAGGTCGGGCGGCAGCTTTTCCAGCCAGAGCTGGTCGCGCGGGCGATAGTCGCCGAACGGATAATCGACCTCGATCCCGAGGAGGGCGGTCGTCGGTTGCGGCGGCACGAAGCTGCGCGCGGCGGAGAGCGGTTCGGCGCCGTCCGCGACGAGCCTGGCGGCGATGGGAATGTCGGGACGCTCGTCGATGCGGACGAGATCCGCCGGCAGGACATCGAGCGCGGCGGCGATGCGGTTCAGCCATTCGACGCTGACGGTACGCATGCCCGTTTCGAGACGGCCGATGGTCTGCGGCGTCGTAGGGGGATCGCAGCGTTCGGCGACCTCGACGAGGGTCAGCTTCTTGCCCTTACGCACCTCTCTTATTCGGGTTATCAATTCTTTTCTCCGATCGCCTATTTGGTTCTTTCCTACACCCGCACGCTCATGGCAAATTGTTTCTTCATGTATGTGAGGAGAGCGAAGCGATGACGGCGACGACGACGACGACGACGGCGGCGGCGGCGGTTAAACTGACGGGTGGTGAGCATAAGATCTTGAGGTCCATGTCGCTGGGTGCGGAGCTGACCCGTGACGCACGCGATGGCTGGCGTGTAGGGTCGAAGCCCTGCGGCGTCGGCGTGCTGGACCGGCTGAAACGGCACGATCTGGTCGAAGCGAGCGGTGACGGATTTCGCATCAGCGGGCCGGGCATGGCCCATCTGCAGCGCCGTGCCGCGCCCGATGGCGACAACCGGTTGCTGGCAAATGCGGCGGACGAGCCGCGCGTCCGCGCCGCGGCGACCCAGGGCGCACGGCAGGTGAACCGGGCCGAGGAGCCGCTCGCCTGGCTGTTCGCCCGCGGCAAGATCAGCCAGCGTCAGTTCGATGCCGGCGCGCGTCTGCGTGACGATTTCATGCTGGCCGGGCAGGCACCGCGCGTGACGATGAGCTGGGATGCGGGGCCGATGCAGAAGGGCAAGCGCGGCGCGCCGGACGGGCTGTCACCGACGGAGCGGCAGGTCGCGGCGAAAGGCCGGCTGGACGGTGCACTTGAGCGGGCAGGCGCGGGCCTGGCGGACGTGCTGACGCGCATCGTCTGTCTGGGCGAAGGGCTGGAAACGGCCGAGCGCGCCATGGGCTGGCCGGCGCGATCGGGAAAGGTCGTGCTATGTCTGGGGCTGGACCGGGTGGGCGATTTTTATCGGCTGTAAGATTGACCAAATCAGATTTATCCCACATTTTCTGAAAACGCGAGAATGTGGGATAAATCGTCATGGATACGATGCGGCCGTTCACCGACGAACAAACCCGCTGTCTCATAAATACGCGCCAACGCTACGATGCCTGGATTACAGCCGAACAGCAGTTGCGCGAACTGCCTTATGACCTTCGTAAAAAGCGCATCGCAGGCGCCGATTACCTGTATGAAATTTACGATCGAGGCGGGAATGGTCGAAGCCTTGGGCGATGGAGTGCCGCCCGGCAGGCGGATTTTGAGAATTACCGCGAGAAGAAACAGGAAGTAAAAAGGAGAATTGCGGGTGCCAAACTGGCGCTCGATGAAACCACGCGAATGTACCGTGCCCTACGTCTGCCTCTATTGGCCAGCGAGGCTGGCGCGATCCTACGCGAAGCGGATCGCCGCGCTCTTCTTGGTTCACACCTGATCGTCGTCGGCACTAACGCCCTGCCAGCGTATATGATCGAAGCCGCGGCGAGTTTCGACGTGCCGGATGAGACGGAACATTTCGATCTCGCATGGGCAGCCGAGCACACGAGCAAGGGCGAGCCAGTAGTTTGGGACTTGCTGAAAAGCGTCGATGCGACCTTCACCGTCAATAGCGAACGCAGGTTTCAGGTCCGGAATGCAAAGGCCTATGAAGTCGAACTTCTGGTCGCGCCATCACGCGCATCGAGTCTTGCCCGCACGGATCAGCCGCGACCGATGCCGTTAGCCGAACAGGAGTGGTTACTCACAGATCCTTATGTAACTCAGACCATTGCCTGCCGCGACGGGAGCCCGGCGCGACTAACGGTACCGGACCCGCGCTGGTTCGCTCTTCACAAGTTATGGATGGCAGCACAAACGAAGCGCGATCCCCTGAAGCGCCCGAAGGACCGAAAATAAGGGAAAGCGCTGCTCGATGCCGTTTCGCTGGCAATGCCGCAGTTTCCGCTCGATTCGGCGTTCGTTGAACGACTGCCTGCTGAATTATTGCCAGTTTACGTGTCATGGGCGGAGGAGCGGCCTGAAGCGCTGACGCCGGTCTGGCGTTAAATTGTGGCGGTCTAGGTCTGCAAGATATCGAGTTCTTCCGCCTTTGCCGTCCAGGCGGCTTCGACGGTTTCCAGTTTGCCGGCGACTTCGCCGCGCTGTTTCATGAGATCGGCAGTCGCGGCCGCGTCGGCGATGATGGCGGGGTCGAGGAGGGCCTTGTCGAGGGTGGCGACCTTTTTCGTCAGGCGCTCGGCATCGGTTTCGAGGTCGCGGATTTCGAGGCGGATCGCTTTTTCCGCATTGCGCTGTTTTTGCGCCGCCTTGCGGTCCTGTTTGCGGGCTTTCGCGCGGGGTGCGGGCGTCTTGTCGCGTTCGGTGCGGCCAAGGACCAGGTCGGTGTAGTCGTCGAGCGTCCCGTCATAGGGCTGTGCGGTGCCGTCCGCCACGAGGACGAGGCGGTCGGCGACGAGTTCGACCATGTGGCGGTCATGGCTGACGATAATGACGGCGCCGGTCCAGGCGCCGAGCGCCTGCACGAGGGCTTCGCGCGTGTCGACATCGAGATGGTTCGTCGGCTCGTCGAGGATGAGGAGGTGCGGCGCGTCGCGCGTGATGAGCGCGAGGGCGAGCCGGGCGCGTTCGCCGCCCGACAGGCTGGCGACCTTTTGCAGCGCGCGTTCGCCGGAAAAGCCGAAACGGCCGAGCTGGCCGCGGACGGCACCCGGCTTCGTGTCCGGCATCTGCCGGGTCATATGTTCGAGCGGCGTGTCGTCGGGATCGAGTTCCTCGACCTGATACTGGGTGAAATAGCCGATCTTCATCTTGCGGCTGGCGGTCACGTCGCCGGTCTGGGGCGGCAGCTGCGCGGCGAGGAGGCGGGCGAGGGTCGTCTTGCCATTGCCGTTCTGGCCGAGAAGCGCGATCCGTTCTTCCGGGTCGATGCGCAGGTTGAGGCGATCGAGGACGGTCTTCTCGCCATAGCCGACGGCCGCCATGTCGAGCGTGATGAGGGGCGGCTTCAGCTCCGGACTGGAGGGGAATTCGAAGCTGAGCGTCGGATCCTCAATGGCCGCGGCGATGGGCGACATGCGTTCCAGCGCCTTGACGCGCGACTGGGCCTGCTTGGCCTTCGACGCCTTGGCGCGCCAGCGGTCGACGAAGGCCTGCAGTTTCTCACGTTCGGCCTGTTGTTTGCGGGCGGCGGCGCCCTGCTGGGCGAGGCGTTCGGCGCGCAGGCGCTCGAAGCTGTCATAGCCGCCGGGATAGAGCGTGGTGCGGCCGGTTTCGAGGTGGAGAATATGATCGACGACATTGTTCAGAAGATCGCGCTCGTGACTGATGATGATGATGGTGGCGCGGTAGGATTTGAGGAAATTCTCCAGCCACAGCGTCGCCTCCAGATCGAGATGGTTGGAGGGTTCGTCGAGGAGCAGGAGGTCGGGGTTCGAAAACAGAAGCGCGGCGAGCGCGACGCGCATTTTCCAGCCGCCGGAAAAGCTGTCGAGCGGGCGGGCCTGCGCCGCCTCGTCGAAGCCGAGGCCGACGAGAATGCGGGCCGCGCGCGCCTCCGCCGACCAGGCATCGATGGCGATGAGGCGGTCGTGGATCTCGCCGATGCGCGCGGGATCGGTCGCGGTTTCCGATTCGGCGAGAAGCGCGGCGCGTTCGGTATCGGCGGCGAGGACGGTTTCGAACGGCGTGGCGGTGCCGGCGGGTGCTTCCTGTTCCAGATAGCCCATGCGTGTGCCGGTGGGGAGCGCCATGGCGCCGCCATCGGGTTCGATCTCGCCGATCATCACCTTCATGAGGGTCGATTTGCCGGCGCCGTTGCGGCCGATCAGCCCGACACGGCCGCCCGGTGGAATCGCGGCGGTCGCGCGGTCGATGATGGTGCGACCGCCAAGGCGCACGGTAATGTCGTTGAGATTGAGCATAGGAACCAGGCTTCGATGAGCCTGCGCCGCTTATCAACGGTCGAGGCATGACACCAGCGATACGCGGCGTGATCCACAATCTGTTCGGGGCGGAAGCCGTCGCCGATGGCTTTGCACAGTTGCGCTTATGTTGTTCGAACCCGGCCTGACTGATGCGGGCATGCTTTATAAAATAACCTATAACGCACTTTTATAGTTGACGAGCGAACCGCTCGAAGATATAAAGGGTGCACAGTGAGAATTTGTCCCCAAGCGGGACTGGCGGGCGCTTCGATCGAGGCGCCCGTTTTCGTTGGGAGCGGGGTGCAGGTGGCGAAATCGGGGCGGGACGCGAAGCGGACGCATGCATTGCGGAAGCGGTCGAAACTGGCGCGCAACGCCGAAGCTCTGCTCGATCTGGAACACAAGACCATCAAGCGGGCGACCGAAGGCGAGACGCTGGTCCAGAAAACCGGCGCGGCGAAGACGGAGAAGATACTCGCCTATCCGGACACGCTGACGCTGCAGCTTCTGAAGAATCTGGATGCCGAGCGCGAACGTAAGGACGCGCGGGCGGCGATGAAACTGAAGTCTAAGCTGGAGCGGAAGGCAGCGGCGGCAAGACAGGGTGTCCCTGACGCGCCGGCGCCCGGGAAGGTGTTGGAAGAACGGCGAGAACGGCAGGCGCGGGGGCGGTCGGTGCTGGAGGCGACGCTGATCGGGGAGAAAGCGCGGCGTGAAGCGGAAGACGGAGGACCTGGGTTTGTTCGACCGGCTGATGCAGCTGGACGAGGAGACGATATCGGCGGTGTTGAGGCGCTTGTCGGCGGCGGACCATGAGGCGCTGGTCGCGGACTGGCGGTCCTGGGCGAGGACATCGCAATTATGGCCGCAAGGCGAAAGCGGCGACGCGGCGGCGATCTGGCTGATGCTGGCCGGGCGCGGGTTCGGCAAGACGCGCGCCGGGGCGGAATGGGTACGCGAGATTGCCGAGACGGTGCCGGGCGCGCGCATCGCGCTGGTGGGGGCGACGATCGACGAAGTGCGGCGCGTGATGGTGGAGGGCTCTTCCGGCCTGCAGGCCATTGGCGCGCCTGCGTTCCGGCCGACCTTCTATCCCGCGCGGCGGCTATTGAAGTGGGACGCGACGGGGGCGGTCGCCATCCTCTATTCGGCGGAGGTGCCGGACGGGCTGCGCGGGCCGGAACATCATGCCGCCTGGGGCGACGAATTCGCCAAATGGGCACGGCCGGAGGAAACGCTCGCCAATCTGCGCATGGGACTGAGGCTGGGTGCGGCGCCGAAGCTGTTGTTGACGACGACGCCGAAACCGTCGCGGCTGCTGACCAAGTTGATCGAGGATCCGGCAGTCGTCGTGACGCGAGGATCGACCTTCGACAATCGCGCGCTGCCGGCGGCGTTCACCGCGGCGATGCAGCGCGATTATGGCGGCACGCGCCGCGGACGGCAGGAGCTGGACGGGGAGCTGTTGAGCGATCTGGAGGGCGCGCTGTGGCGGCGCGACCTTCTGGAACGCGCACGGGTGACGGCGGTGCCGGTCGATCTGAGGCGGACGGTGGTGGGCGTCGACCCGCCGGCGGGAGGCGAGAGTGCCGACGCGGCGCTGTGCGGGATCGTCGTCGTCGGGCTGGGCATGGACGACCGCGGCTATGTCCTGGCGGATGCGAGCGTCGGCGGCGTTTCGCCCGAGGGCTGGGCACGGGCGGTGGCGGACGCGTCGGCGGCCTATGAGGCGGACAAGGTGATCGCCGAGGTCAACAATGGCGGCGATATGGTGACGTCCGTGCTGCGCGGGGTCGCGCGCGGCCTGCCCGTCAAGGCGGTGCGCGCATCGCGGGGCAAGGTGGCGCGGGCGGAACCGGTGTCCGCGCTCTATGACACTGACCGGATCCGCCATGTAGGCGCGTTTCCGGAGCTGGAAGACGAGCTGTGCGGCCTGATCGCGGGCGGGCGCTATGCGGGACCGGGCGCGAGCCCGGACCGGGCGGACGCGCTGGTCTGGGCGCTGACGGAATTGATGCTGGGCGAGACGGCACGCGTGCCGGGGGTGCGAACCCTCTAGCGCGGCTGTTCCATTGAAGGGAAAATCTATGTTCGACTGGCTGTCCCGCAAGGGGGAGCGGCCTGCGCCTGCGCGCGTGCCGTTTGCGGTTCTGGATGGGTATGACGGCGCGCGGGGGGGCGTGCCGCGATCCTATGAGGCGCGGGCGCGGGCGGCGTTGTCCGACAATCCGGTGGCGTCGCGCGCGGTGCGGCTGGTTGCGGAGGCGGTCGGCTCGGCACCGCTGAATATCGAGGGCGGTGCAGGGGTCGAGGCGCTGCTCGCCCAGCCCAATGCGCGGACGTCGGGGGCGGCCTTTCTGGAACGGATCGCGGCGCATCTGGTGCTGCACGGAAACGCCTATCTGGACAGCGGTGCGGGGACGGATGGGCGGGCGGCGGAACTGCACGTGCTGGCGCCCGAGCGGATGCGTGTGGTGTGCGACGTGCGGGGATGGCCGGACGGGTTTGCCTATCGTGTGGGCGGACAGGAGACGCGGCTGGCGGGGCCGTCAGATGAAGCGGCGGGCATCTTGCACATTCGCGCGCTGTCGCCGCTCGACGAGATTTACGGGCAGGGAGCGCTGGATGCCGCCAGCGGGCCGATCGCGGCGCATAATGAAGCGTCGCGCTGGAACCGGGCGCTGCTTTCCAATGCAGCACGGCCGTCGGGCGCGCTGATGTTCGAGGCCGGCGACGGCGGTGCGCTGTCGGCGGAACAGTTCGATCGGCTGCGCGAAGAGATGGATGCGGGCTTTTCCGGTGCGGCGCGGGCGGGACGGCCGCTGCTTCTGGAAGGCGGGCTGAAATGGCAGCCGCTGTCGATGACGCCGGCGGACCTCGATTTCGCGGCCGGGCAGGCGGCGGCGGCGCGGGATATCGCGCTGGCGCTGGGCGTGCCGCCGATGCTGCTGGGGCTGCCGGGAGATTCGACCCATGCGAATTACATGGAGGCGAACCGGGCGCTGTGGCGGCTGACCGTGCTGCCGCTGGCCGGGCGGATCACCGAGGCGCTGTCGGGATGGCTCGCGACCTGGTGGCCGGAGGCACGCGTGACGGTCGATCTGGACCGGGTGCCGGCGCTGGCGGCGGACCGGGAGAAGCTGTGGGCGCGGGTGTCGGCGGCGGATTTCCTGACGGCGGACGAAAAGAAGCGGGTGCTGGGGCTGGGGGAATAGGGCTTTGATCGTCGCGTTCATCGCGTGCGGCAAGCCCCCTCCGACCCGCTTCGCGGCCCGCCTCCCCGTTCCGGGGAGGAATGGGGAGGAACTATGACCAATGACATGATCCTGGCCGGGCTGATCGCCCAGGCCAATGCGAAGGGGTGCGATGTCACAACGTTGCGCGCGCTGGTCGAGGAAGCATCCGATGCGGGCGCGGCGCGGGCGCTGCGACGCGTCGGGCTGAACGACACGAGCGCGGGCAAGGATGTCGAGGAACTGCGTGCGCTGCTGGAGGCATGGCGCGGGGCGAAGCGGGCGGCGGTGAGAACAGCCGCCATCTGGGTGCTGCGCGGTGTGCTGATCCTGATGTTGATCGGTGCGGCTTGGATGGCGGGCGTGAAGGCCTGACGCGGCGCTGCCGCGGCGATTTTTGTGGCGCGCCTGCGGCGCGCGGCCCCACCCCTGTCCCTCCCCTGAGGGGAGGGGAAATGAATGGAAAAATTATGGCCTTAGAGACGAAAGGCGCCGGTGTGCGCCTGGCGGGGTATGCGGCTGTCTTCGACGTGCCGGACCGGGGGCGCGATGTCGTCCGGAAGGGGGCGTTCGCGTCGGCCGGGCCGGTGCCGCTGTTGTGGCAGCATGGCGCGGAGCGACCGGTGGGGCGGGTCGTCGACGCGGTCGAGGATGCGCGGGGGCTGCGGGTCGTCGCCGAACTGGCGGCGGGATCGCGGGCGGCGGACGAGGCGGCCGCGCTGATCCGCGCAGGCGCGCTGAATGGCTTGAGCTTTGGATATCGAACGAAACGCGCGCGGGCGGACCGGGCGCGGGGCGTGAGGGAGCTGTTGTCGGTGGAACTGGTGGAGGTGTCGCTGGTGACCTTTCCCATGCAGCCACTGGCGCGGGTGGTGTCGATTTTCGGCGAGGAAGAGAGGCGAGGTCTATGATGGATTACGAGATGAAGGCGGAGACGGGGGGCGAACAGCCGGTCAATTCGGCGGGCGATGCCGAGATCGAAACGGCATTCGCGGCGACCGCGGCTTCGGACGACATGGTGCAGGCGGACATTGCCGCCCTGAAGGACGAGGTGAAGGGACTGGGCCGGCAGCTGATCGCCGCCCGGCGCCCGGTGCTGACGACCGGCGGCGATGCCGACGACACGGAAGCGCGGAGTGCGCTGTCGGCGCTGCTTGCCAGTTTGAGAGCGTTGGGTCTGGTCGATGTCTAGGTGAGGCCTTTTTGCAACAATCGCCCGCCGTTCTTCGCCTTGCGACGAAAAACGTTGAACGATACGCTGCAGTCTGCGTATTTCTCGGTGGAATTCGTACATTATGAAAGGGGAATTCAATGCGTAGACTGGCCCTGGTTGCGGCCTTGGCGGGGACCGCACTCGCGAGTCCGTCGCTGGCCCGTGACAATGCGTGGTACGTCGGCCTCGATGCCGGTGGTACGATTGTCGAGGATATCGACGTCGATGTTATCATACCTTCAGGCGCGCGTGCCGAGAACGCGATCGAACTGGGCAATGAAGTCGGTTTTGATGTCGGCGGCCTCGTCGGATATGATTTCGGTGTCTTTAGATCTGAATTCGAGGTTTCCTACCGAGAAGCGCAGATTGATGATGCCCAGCTAACTGGCGAAGCTACCATTGTCGGCGGTGGCGGTGACTCCGGCGTCGTTGGTCCAGTCTCTACTGGCATCTTCCCCGATGGCGATGGGGCAACCCAGGTCATCAGCTTCATGGTCAATGGCCTGTTCGACTTTGGCATCGGTGACGATTCTCCCTGGAGTGCATCCGTAGGTG
>JBCCAC010000355.1:0-2817 GCA_039815015.1 Pseudomonadota bacterium
CCGCCGGGCATGGTCATCGTCTACCCCGCCAATCCGAGGGCTGCGAGGGTTGATCTCTATTTCTCCCGGGATGTCGTCGCCTTCGCGACGGCGAACGACATCTGGGTCATCTCCGATCTCGCCTATGCGGAGATCTATTTCGAAAGCGGGCCACCGCCCTCGATCCTGGAGGTGGAGGGCGGCCGCGACGTCGCCATCGAATTCACCTCCATGTCGAAGACCTTCTCGATGGCCGGCTGGCGCATGGGGTTCGCCGTCGGCAATGAACGCATGGTCGGGGCGCTGACGCGGGTGAAGTCCTATCTCGATTATGGCGCCTTCACGCCCATACAGGTCGCCGCGATCGCCGCGCTTGACGGACCGGAAGCAGACATCGCCGAGCGCCGGGCCATGTATCGCCGCCGCCGCGACGTGCTGATCGAAAGCTTCGGCCGTGCCGGCTGGAATCTGCCGGTGCCGAAGGCGTCGATGTACGTCTGGGCACCGGTTCCGGAACGATTCGCGCATATGGGCGCCATGGGGTTCGCAAAGGCGCTTATCGAAAGGGCTGGTGTCGCCGTCTCGCCGGGCGTCGGTTTCGGCGAAGAGGGCGAGGCGTATGTGCGCATCGCCTTCGTCGAGAACGAACAGCGCATCCGGCAGGCGGCGCGGCAGATCAGGGCCTTCTTCGCCGAGGGCTAGGGACGGGCATCAGACCGGTTGCAAAGCCCCGCATTCCCGTTACGCATCGCGGCCATGACCTCTTCTCTTCGCATCGGCATGATCGGCCTTGGCACGGTTGGCGCGGGCGTGGTCCGCCTGCTGACCGAAAATCGTGATCTGATAGCGGGCCGCGCGAGACGTCCCATTGAGATCGTCGCCGTGAACGCCCGCAGCCGCACGCGCGATCGCGGCGTCGATCTTTCGCCCTATCGCTGGCAGGACGACCCCGCCGCCATGACGACGGCGGACGATATCGACGTCGTCGTCGAGTTGGTCGGCGGCGCCGATGGTCTGGCCGTTGCCCTGGCCCGTGCCGCCCTGGCGGCGGGCAAGGGCTTCGTTACCGCCAACAAGGCGATGGTCGCGCATCACGGCAGCGAGCTTGCGGCGCTCGCGGAGACCAACGCGGCGGCGCTGAAATATGAAGCGGCGGTCGCCGGCGGCATTCCCGTCATCAAGGCACTGGGCGGCGGCGCGGCGGCGAACGAGATCGAGAGCCTGTTCGGCATATTGAACGGCACGTCGAACTATATCCTGTCCGAGATGGAAGCGGGCGGCGCGGCCTTCGCCGACGTTCTGAAAACGGCGCAGGCGCTCGGTTATGCGGAGGCCGATCCGACCTTCGATATCGACGGCACAGACGCGGCGCACAAACTCGCCATTCTCGCCAGCCTCGCCTTCGGCACGCGCCTCGATTTCGCGGGCGTCGAGACGCGCGGCATCGACGACATCGAAAAGGTCGATCTGGAGCGCGCGGCGGCGCTCGGCTATCGCATTCGCCTCGTCGGCGAGGCGCGTCTTGAAAACGGGCATCTGTTCCAGCGCGTGCATCCCGTCCTCGTGCCGCTCGCGCACCCGCTGGCAAAGGTCACGGGATCGCTCAACGCCGTGGTCGCCAATGGCGATTTCGTCGGGCGCCTGACCTTCGAAGGGGCCGGGGCCGGGGCCGGGCCGACGGCGAGCGCCGTCGTTGCCGACCTGATCGACATCGCGCGCGGCGAGGCGGGGCCGGCCTTCGGTATTGCCGCGACCACGCAGCGCGACGTGCCCGCCGGCGATCATGACGCCGGACGCTGCCGCAGCTATCTGCGCATGGCCGTCGCCGACGAGCCTGGCGTCCTTGCGGAAATCGCGACGATCCTGCGCGACTGCGGCGTGTCTATCGAAAGCCTGATCCAGCGGGGCGGCCGGCAGGATGGCAATGGCCAGACCGGTGACCGCGCCGACGATCAGGTGTTCATCGCGATCATCACACACGAAACCGAACGCCGTCGCACCGCCGACGCCGTCCGGAAAATGTCGGACCTCTCCGCCGTCATCGGCAGTCCCATGCGCATGGACCTGTTGGGCTGAGGCCGGTCGTTCGGGTTGCCGTGCAAGCGCCGATCAAATCAGGCGTGCTTGCAGAACCGAAGCGTCTCTAAGCGTGTAGCACTCCGCATTCGTCATCCTCGCCTGCGCGGGAATAACGAGGGAGTGGGCCGTGCAAACGTCTCGCGAAGTGGGCGACCGTCAGGGGTGACCCGAGAGATCATCCAAACGCGACACAAGGAAAGGGCGGCCGCACCCCCCAGTGCGACCGCCCTTGATAGCGCCCCTTTTTGGGCGAACTTGCGCGACGTCGAACTTTAGGCGCGACGGCTGCGACGAGCGGCGCCGATGCCGGCGAGACCGAGGCCGAACAGCGTCAGCGCGGCGGGCGCCGGCACCTGCTCGAACGGACCGTCGTTCACGCGGATTTCGGTAAGCGCCAGATCGAGCGCTTCGTCACCGGTGAAGGTGAAGCTGAGCTGCGAACCGCCGGAAAGCGCATTGGCCTGTTCAGCCGTCAGGTCGAAGCCGAACGTGGTCAGCGTGTCGACGACGGCGATATCCGTCAGGCCGAAGACGCTGACGTCGTCGATCTGCACGTCCAGGTTGGAAAGCTGGTCGGTGAACAGATAGTCGAACTCGATCGAGCCGGCACCGGCGAAGACTCTACCGAGTCAATGCTGGTGGAGGTGAAGTTGCAGCCATTGATGGCGAAATTGCTTGGTCTGCCGATACAAAAACTAATAATAGTCCCTTCCTTGTGGATAATGGCAGTAATAGTAGTGCTGCCTTCTCAGCAGTAGA
>JBCCAC010000371.1:0-2599 GCA_039815015.1 Pseudomonadota bacterium
CGGCTCGATCACCACGGCCAGCATCACCTCCGCCGTCGCTATGGCGTGCGACGCGATCCTCGCCAAACTCGACGCGAACAGGCCGATGTCGGATGAGAACCGCCGCGCTGCCTTCGCCCGCATCGCCATGAATGCCATCGACGAATATGCCGAATGGTCACCGCCGGGCGCGGGCGAGAATGCGGCCAAGTCCCTCTACGAAGGGGGCGTCAGGATCGTCGGCGGCCCCACGGAAGAGCGCACCATGTTCGCCTTCGGTGCGGAAATGGTCGAGGTGCGCATCAACCAGCGCACGCGCGAAATCCGCGTGCCGCGCATGACGGGCGCCTTCGCCGCGGGCCGGATCATGAATCCCAGAACCACGCGCAGCCAGTATCTGGGCGGCATGATCTGGGGCATGGCCTCTGCGCTTCTGGAGTCCACCGAACTCGACGAGGCACGCGGTCGCTACGTCAACGACAATATCGCCGAGTATCTCGTGGCGACGAACGCCGACGTGCCACAGGTCGACATCATCATGGTCCCGGAGGTCGACGAGGAGATCAACGTCCTCGGCGTGAAAGGCGTCGGCGAACTCGCGAACGTCGGTACGGCGGCAGCGGTCACGGACGCCGTCTACCACGCCACCGGCATCAGGGTGCGAGACCTGCCCGTCAGGATCGAACAGCTGCTCGCTTAACCCAGATACACCTTGCTCGACGGATAGCGGATCCGGGTCGGGGTCGACGTCGCGAGGAAGACGCCGAGCGTCAACGGGCCGACGCGGCCCAGGAACATGAGGGTCATGATCGTGACGCGGCCCATCGTATCGAGCTCGCCGGTCGATCCACGCGACAGGCCGACCGTACCGAAGGCGGAGACCACTTCGAACACGAGGTCTATGAACTCACCATCGTGCGTCAGCGTGACGAGGAAGATGCCGGTGACGACGATGACTCCGGCGATGGTGAGAAGCGCCATGACCTTGAGCGCTTCCTCGAACCCCAGGCTGCGTCCGAACGCGCGCATTCGCGGGCGGCGGCGGAAGAAGGCGTAGGTGGCGAGGAGAAGGACGATGAAGGTCGTCACCTTGATGCCGCCCGCCGTCGAGGTGGAGCCGCCGCCGATGAACATCAGCGACAGGAACAGCATGACGGTGGAATCGTGCACCCCGGCGATGTCCGCTGTGTTGAAGCCTGCCGTCCGCGGTGTCGTCGCCTGGAACCAGCTGACCCATAATTTGTCGCCGATGCCGGACTGGAGGCCGAGCGTCGCCGGGTTGTCCCATTCCAGCCAGGCGAACAGGAAGAATGCCCAGATGATGAGACCGGTCGTGCCGACCAGCATCAGCTTTGAATGCAGCGACAGGTCCGACCAGCGCCGTTGCCGTGCCATGTCCCACAGAACGCCGAAACCGAGCCCGCCGATGATGAAGAGGGCCGGGATCGTCAGATTGACGATCGGGTCCGTCGCCCAGCGCGTCAGACTGTCGGGAAACAGCGCGAAACCGGCATTGTTGAAGGCGGAGATCGAGTGGAAGACCGCCTGCCACAGGCCTTCGGCAAGACCGAACTCCGGCACGGTCACGAAGGCGAGGAGGAGCGCGCCGACGCCCTCGCACAGAATGACGACACGCAGGATGATCTTCACGAGGGTGAGGAGCTCGTCGAGCGACGTCTGGCCCAGATCCTCGCGCAGGAACATGCGATGTTCGAACCCGATCGGCAGGCCGAGCGAAGAGAGAACCAGCGTCGCGAAGGTCATGAGGCCCAACCCGCCCAGCTGGATGAGGATGGCGACCACGGCCTGACCGAAGAAGGTCAGTTCGCTGCCGGTATCGACGACGACGAGGCCGGTCACGGTGATGGCGGAAATGGCGGTGAAAAGCGCGTCCGACCAGCTCATCTCGATGATGGCGGCAAAGGGCAGTTTCAGAAGCGCGGCCCCGGCACAGGCCAAAGCGGCGTAAAGAAGCGCGAGCAGCGCCGGCGCGGGCAGGCCGATACTGTGCCCGTTGAGATCCGATATGCGCAGGCGCGCGAGGAGGCCTTTGCGACTCACTTATCCACGACCATAGCGTCGGCTGCCGCGTTTCTCGCTAACCGACCCGATCGCACACATCCCCGTTTCATCATCCCGAGCGCAGTCGAGGGACGTACGGTATCGTGGCATTGACATGGTGCGTCCCTCAACTGCGCTCGGGATGAGGGAGATTATGAACGGCGTGGGCACGGGCATGGGCATGGGCATGGGCATGATCACGGGCATGGAACACAGCCCGTCATGGGGCCGCTACCCGGCATCGGCGAAGTCGCGCACAGCGGCGCGGCTGCCGCCGATCAGCAGCCGGTCGGCCGCGGCGACGAACAGCTCGTCCGGACCGTCGGGCGCCAGATAGGCCTCCCCGCGCAATAGGCCCATGAACCGCAGATCGATGTCCTTGTCCGCCGCGATTGCCGCCATGGTGCGGCCGACATGGCGCGGCGGCGCTTCCACGAGCGCGACATAGCGGCCTTCGCGCACCTCCATGAAATCGACGATGCGCGGATTGTGCAGCCGCTGCGCGATATGCGCGCCCGCATCCTGCTCCGGAATGACGATGTCCTCTGCCCCCAGCGCC
>JBCCAC010000100.1:0-7578 GCA_039815015.1 Pseudomonadota bacterium
CCGGGCTCGACAACCTGTCCGTGTCGGCCGTCCCCGCGCCCGGCGCACTGGGTCTGCTCGGTCTCGGCCTGTTGGGCCTCGCACGCGTTCGCCGCGCCAGCTGATGGTCGCGGGCGGGGTTCGCCCGCTCGCGCCCTGCCCGCTACATAACCGCCCGCCCTACATCAGTGCGCGGTCCAG
Source organism: Pseudomonadota bacterium (assembly GCA_039815015.1). Lineage (GTDB taxonomy): Bacteria > Pseudomonadota > Alphaproteobacteria > Sphingomonadales > Sphingomonadaceae > Pacificimonas. Next base: position 181 of record JBCCAC010000100.1, read on the forward strand.
CCGCCGTCCTGCGACAGGGCCGCGCCGGTAAAGCTGCGCCCGGCGTCGGTGGACAGGAAGACGGCGAAATCGCCGATATCCTCCGGCTCGACGAACCTGCGCTGCGGCTGCACGGCGAGAATGACGTCGCGGATCACGTCCTTTTCCGCCAGGCCCCGCGCGCGGGCCTGGTCGGCGACCTGACCGCGCACGAGCGGCGTGTTGGCATAGCCGGGGCAGATGCAGTTCGCGGTGACACCCGTTTCGGCGAGTTCGAGGGCAATCGACTTCGTGAAGCCGATAATGCCGTGTTTTGCGGCATTGTAGGCCGATTTGAACGGGCTGGCGACCTTGCCCTGCGCCGAGGCGATATTGATGATACGACCCCAGCCCTGCCGTTTCATATGCGGAATCGCCGCGGCCGAGGTGTAGAATGCCGCGGAAAGACAGATGGCGATCAGCGCTTCCCACTTGTCCGGCGGAAAGTCCTCGACGGGCGCGACGTGCTGAATGCCGGCATTGTTGACGAGAATGTCGGGCGGCGCGAGCGTGTCGGCGGCCTCTTCGACCAGGCGGGTCGCCTGCGGCCCCTGTGACAAATCCGCATCAATGTGGACCGCACGCACGCCGTGGTCCGCTTCCAGCTTGGCGCGGGCTGTATCGATTTGGTTAACGTCGCCGAAACCATTGAGGACGATGTTGGCCCCTGCGGCCGCCATACGTTCGGCGATGGCAGCGCCGATGCCGCTCGTCGAACCGGTAACGAGGGCGGTACGGCCTGCCAGCGGGCGAACGGGGTCGGCATCGGGCATGGGGACGATCCTCGGCTTGAAATGTTCATGTTGCAGTGCAACATGAGAGGTAGAACGGAGCGATTATGCTGTACCAAGCCTATGAAATGCAACGGGCGATGCTGGCGGGTGTCGGCGCGGCCGCGCAGGCCGGCGCCAATCTTCTGACCAATGCGGCCAACCCCCTCTCCTACGCGCCCGGCGGTCCGGTCGTCGCCTCGGCGCTGGATGTCTTCGCGCATTCGGTGGAACCGCGCGGCAAGCCGGCATTCGGCCTCGACGAGGTGGAGCTGGACGGCAGAAGCTGGAAGGTCGAGGAGACCTGCGTCAAGCGCCTGCCCTTCGGCCAGCTGAAGCGCTTCCGCAAGGTCGGCATCAAGGATCAGGGGCCGCGTCTTCTGATCGTCGCACCGATGTCGGGCCATTATGCGACGCTCCTGCGCGGCACGGTCGAGCGCATGATTCCGCATCATGAAGTGTTCATCACCGACTGGCGCGATGCGAAGATGGTGCCGATGTCGGACGGCAGCTTCGATCTCGACGATTATATCGACTATGTGCAGGAATTCCTGACGCATATCGGTGGCGGCGCTCATGTTCTGGCCGTCTGCCAGCCATCGGTGCCGGTCTATGCGGCGATGGCGGTCATGTCGCGCGACGGACACAAGGCCCTGCCGGCTTCCCTCACCATGATGGGCGGTCCGATCGACACGCGCGAATGTCCGACGGCCGTCAACGGCATGGCGACCAATAAGCCGCACGCCTGGTTCGAACAGAATGCGATCGCGACCGTGCCGCCCTTCTATCCGGGCGCGATGCGGCGGGTCTATCCGGGCTTCATGCAGCTGGCGGGTTTCATGTCGATGAACCTGGCCGGACACATGATGAGCCACTGGGAGATGTTCAAACATCTGGTGGCCGGCGACGGTGACAGCGCGGACGCGACCAAGACCTTCTACGAGGAATATCGGTCCGTCTGCGACATGACGGCGGAGTTCTACCTGCAGACCGTCGATACCGTGTTCCAGCGGCACCTGCTGCCCAAGGGCGACATGATGCACCGGGGCGATCCCGTCGATCCGGGTGCCATCCGGAAGGTCGCGCTGCTGGCCATCGAGGGCGAGCGTGACGACATTTCCGGCATCGGCCAGACCAGGGCGGCGCTGACGCTGGCGACGAACCTGCCCAAGGCGAAAAAGCAGTATCTACTGGCGGAAAGCGTCGGCCATTACGGCATCTTCAACGGCTCGAAATGGCGCACGAAGATCGCGCCGGTGCTGGAGAAATTCATCAGGACGCACGATAAGGCCTGACGCCCCAGTAGACGGGATCGGTCGTTATCCGGTCCGGTCCGCGCGGCGCATGAGGGTCGCTGCTATTCGGGCGGGCGGCGGTCTTCGCCGTCAACGACATCGCCCGTTGCCCAGTCGCCGCTCAGCATGACGGCGCGGACATCGTGAAGGGCGGCAAGATCGTTCAGCGGGTCGGCGCTCAGCAGGACGAGGTTTGCTGCGGCGCCCGTCACAATCACGCCCTCATCGGCCACGCCCGCCATTGCAGCGGCATTGCCGGTCGCGGTTCGAAGCGCTTCGAACCGGGTCAGGCCCAGATCGCCGAACAGCTGCACCGAGGCGGCGAGACTGCGGCGAAATCCCATGCAGTCGTTCGGCGCATCGCTGCCGGCGACCAGCCGCACGCCCGCCGCGCGAAGGTCGCCATATAATTCCATCAGATCGGCCGCCCTGCGTTCGCGGACATCGGCCCCGACAGTACGATGATCGGCTAGCGTCGTCTTACAGCTTTCGCGCGCCGCTGGCGGCAGCGCGGCCAATTGTTCCGCGTCGACCATCATGTCGAGAGGCAGATCCATCTGCGGTGTGGCGACGATGAAGACGCCGAGTTCCCCCATACGCCGATGCAGCGCCCGGCAAGCGGCAACATCGCGGCCGCGATAGATGTCCGAAGACGTCTTCCAGCGCGCGCCATATCCCCCCTCCATCCATGCGGTCAGCGGCGCGAACGGCGCGGCGTTGCCGAGTGTCGTGCAATCCTTCACCGCATCGAGATACGTATGCTGGATCGACGTCATGCCGCCCTCGATCGCCGCCGCCGTCGATATATTGTGCGGAATATGACCGGCGATCGGCAGCCCCCTGTCCCGCGCGCGTTCCGTCAAAACGGCATAAAGCGCCGGGGTGATGCCATCATAGATCTTCACGAAATCCACGCCACCGTCCGCCAGCCGGTCGACGAGCGCCAGGGCCGCATCGGGACGTTCGACATTGGCCTCCACATCGCTGGACCACCGGGTCCGCGTGCCGTTGATGACGGGGCCTGCGAACCGGAGCGCAGGAAGATCGACGCGATCTCGCAAAGCACGGGCGATCGGGATCACGTCCTCTGCCATGCCAAGGTCGCGCACCGACGTCACGCCCGCCGAAAGCAGCGTTTGCAGACGGCGAATCGTTCGCGCCTGAATCGCGCGCTGTTTCGCCGCCGCATCGCGCGGGTCCGACTGCCGAAAATCGGTCACGGTGATGTGCGCGTGCGATTCCCATAGGCCCGGGATCAGAAACAGCCCGGTCGCGTCATAGCGGTCGACCGCCCCCGCGACGGCGAGCGTTCCGTGGCCGGCCATGGCGACGATACGCTCATCGCGGACCAGCACGTCATGATTTGAAAGACGGACCTCGCGATCCATCGGAATGACGGTCGCATTTTCGATCAGGATCGACTTGCCGTCCTGTGCAAAACTGGCGGACGGCCAGATGACGAGCGCAAGCGAAATCGCGAGGCTGAACCAGAGTGCCCGCATTGCGGATCCTGCCCGTCCGCGTACAGACAACGAAAAAGGGCGCCCGAAAGCGCCCTGTTCCTTATTATATACTGGCCTGCCGGGCGCCATGCGACGCGATTTGCCCATTGGCGTGCGGTTCATCATGCAGGCCCGCTATTGCAAACTTGCGTAAGCCTCGTTGCCGACGAAACCGATCTTGGTAACGCCATTCCTTTGAGCGTTCGCCATGATTTCGCTGACGACGCTGTAGCGTGCGAGCGCGTCTGGACGAACGTGGATTTCCGGCTGCGGATCGGCGTTTGCCGCCTGGCGGAAGAAGCCAGAAAGCTGGGTCGGCGTCACCTGAACGTCGTTCCAGTAGATATCGTTCAGAAAGTCGACGCTGACGCGGTTGACGATCGGGTCGACGAGCGGCGGCGTCGCGTTCGGATCGTCGACCGGCAGATCGAGCTTCACGGCATGCGTCTGGATCGGACTGGTGATGATGAACATGATGAGGAGAACGAGCATGACGTCGATCAGCGGCGTCGTGTTCATCTCCACCATGGGGCCACCGCCCCCGCCCATTGAAATGGCCATGAGGGTGTCCCCTAGTAAGTCGCGCGCTGGACATTGCCAGCGGGCGGTTCGGAAATGAAGGCGATCTTGACGAACCCGACGCGTTGCACGGTGAAAATCACGCCGCCGATGTTGGAATATTCAACGTCCGCATCGCCGCGAATGTGAACTTCCGGCAGTTCGGTCACGTTCTCGGCGCCGCCCTGCTCGGCAATGTAATTGTTCAGACGTTCACCGAGGATGCTGCGCAGTTCGTTGTAATCGTCCATACGGGTCTGATCGACGTAGACGTTACCCTGACCGTCGACCGACAGACTGATATTTTCGGGCTTCGTCGTGGTCGCCACCGAACTGACATTCGGCAGGCTGAGCGGCACGGTCTGGATGACGACGGGCACCGTGATCAGAAAGATGATCAGAAGAACGAGCATGACGTCGACGAGCGGCGTCGTATTGATCTCGTTCATCGGCGCGTCGGCGGGACCTTCTCCGACCTTCATGGCCATGGGCTTGGCGTTCCTTCAGTTCTAAACGAGCGGCGATCGAGGCCGGGGCCGCGCCGGTCGCGCGGTCCCGGCCCAGAACCGATGCTACTTGCGCGGTGCCGACGCCGTCGTGGTCGTCGAGCCTGCCGTGGCGCCGCCACGTGCCGCGACACCGGCCGTTGCCGGCTTGGCGGTCGGCGTTGCCGTGCTGGCCATGCGCGAGCCGGAGACCAGGAAGCCGTGCACGTCGTCGGAGAACGCGCCGATATGCTTCAGGACGTCACGGTTGCGGCCGAGGAGCCAGTTATACGTCAGCACCGCCGGCACGGCGACGAAAAGGCCGAGCGCGGTCATGATGAGCGCCTCGCCGACAGGACCGGCGACCTTGTCGATCGAGGCCTGACCGGCGACGCCGATGCCGATGAGCGCACGGTAGATGCCGACGACGGTGCCGAGAAGGCCGACGAACGGCGCGGTCGAACCGACGGAGGCGAGGAAGCTGAGACCCTTGGCAAGCTTCGAGGAGATCGCAGCCTGCGAGCGGTCGAGCGACATCGTCACCCACTCATGCTCGTCAATCTTGTCCGTGAGACGACCTTCATGATGCTCCGACGCGCGGATGCCATTGTCAACGATCATGCGATAAGGGCTGTTCTTCGGCAGCTTCGCGGCGCCTTCGCGCAGGCTGGGCGCGGTCCAGAACTTCTTATCGATTTCCTTCGCCTCGTTCATGATCTTCCGCTGATCCCACCATTTGGTGAAGAGCAGATACCAGGTGCCCAGCGACATGATGAGGAGCGTGCCGAAGAGAAACCACGCGATCGGGCCGCCCTGCTGCAGGGCCGGGATCAGACCGTAAGGGTTTTCCGTCTCGATCGCCTCCTGGGCGAAGGCCGGGGTCGCCACCGCCAGGGCACCAGCGGCAAGCGCGGCCTTTGCGGCGATCGTGTCAAAACGCATGTTCATCTTCCTAATTCCCCTGACATGTTGGGTTCTTTTGTTGTTAAGGTATTTCAAGCCGGGCGATGCCGGTGATTATTCGGGCACCTGCCATCTAACGCGCTGGGTCTTGGTGGAGGCGACCGGCGTACCGTTCTGCAGCGCCGGTTCGAAACGGAACCGGCGTTCGATGATGCGGCAGGTCTGGGTATCGAGGCGCCGATGTCCGCTCGACTGCACGATCTCGCAGGATCCCTTTTGCACCCGCCCCTCAGCCGAGATGCGATAGCGGGCGGTGGTAGTGCCCTCTTCGCGCTGACGTTCCGAGGCGGCAGGGTAATCGGCCGTCGAGAATGCCGAGCGCGTACCACGAGGCTGCGCCTCACGCGTCGGGCCAGCCGGTGGTGGTGGCGGCGCTGGCGTCGGTGCAATGACGACGCGCGGCGCGGGCCGCGGCGGCGGCGGCACGTCAACCGTCGTCACGGGCGCCGGTGGCGGCGGCAGGTTCTGTACCTGAATGTCGGGCGGCGGGACGAAGGGCGGGATGTCGTCGAGTTCCTGCGGCGGCGGCGGCGGCTCGTCCTCAACCTCGACGGTTTCCTCGACCTCGAACGTTTCGATAGGCTCCGTCACGAGCTTCACGGCCTTCAAAGCGAGGCCACTGATAACGAAATAGCCGAGAGCGACGTGGATGAAGGCAACGAGGATCAGCGAAATCAATCGCTTATTGGACATTCCAGGTTCGTCGACGAATGACATAGCGGTCCCGATTACTCCCTGACTGTTCCCGGAAGAACGCCGATGACGTCAATCCGTTGCATTCCCTCATCGGACCGGGAGACCCGCTCGCTCACGACCAGGTGAAACGCACCTGTGAGGCGTTGAATCGGACGACAAATGCGCCCGTTCGAGACTCCCATCCCTTTATCAAAACCCTAAAGCGCGCCACTTGCCCCCGCAAGCGCGGATTGTGATACATGCTGAGTTCAGACGCGCCGAAGAGGGTCGAATATGCCGTTCACTCTCTTTCGTCATTCCGGAAAAAGGACATGAAGACATGTCGGTAGCTTTGAAGCCAAGCCTGATGAGACGAACCGTTACGGCTGCGGCATTAGCGATACTCGTCACCCTGCCAGCGGCTGCGCAAACCCCTGTCCTGCCGGCGCCAGGGCAGGCCGACTTCGCCGATCTGACACTGAATGCGCGGACGATTCTGTCGGCGCGGATCGACAAGACCAAACGTGTAAAAGAGAAGCGTGCGCCCGGTCTGGCGCCGGGCTTCGGACGGCTGCTCGTGCGGGCGAACGTAGAAAGCGTCGTTGCCGCACCGAGTGCCGTTCCCGGCCGCATCGAATATCTCGTCGACTTGCCGCTCGACGCGCGCGGCAAGGTACCGGAGATCGAAGAGCGCAAGGTTCTCCTGTTCCTGGACCGGGAACATGCGCCGGGCGAGTTCGTGCTGTCGCACAAATACGGCCAGCAGATGTGGAGCGTCGAACGCGAGACGGTGGCGAAGCGGTTTGCGGCGGAGCGGGTCGACCCCGCCATGCTCGCCCTGAAGCCCGAGCGAATCCTCAGCGCCTTCAACGTGCCCGGCACCTTGCCGGGTGAATCCGAAAGCCAGATTTTCATTGAGACGGAATCGGGCAACCCGATGTCGCTCGTCATCCTGAACCGGCCGGACCAGGAACCGCGCTATGCCATCGCCACGAGCGATATCATCGATGCGTCCGCTGCACCGCCGGAAGCGGGATCGCTCGCGGCGACGCTTCTCGCCTGCGATCTGCCGGAAACCCTGCCCGACACGGTACTGGAAGAACGTCCCGCAGAGATGGCGGACGCATTGACA
>JBCCAC010000028.1:0-13333 GCA_039815015.1 Pseudomonadota bacterium
ATGAGGATGACGGCGCGGGCCGCGTCTTCATGGCGTATGGCGGCGATGACCGACTGGACGGTACGAAAGGCGATGATGTGCTGGTCGGTGGCGATGGGGCCGACATTATCGGCGGCGACGACGGTGCAGACATCATGATCGGTGGCGCAGGTGACGACGTGCTGACCCGCAAATTCGGTGGGGGTCCTGTTCGCGGGGGCACTCGGGACGACATCTATTTCGGTGGCATCGGCGACGATTTTCTCGATCTGAACATCAACAGACCGGACGAAAACAGCCTCGTGCTCTTTCGCGTCGGCGACGGCAACGATCTGGTCAAGGGCTTCGACTCGGTCGGTGGCGCGCACGATACGATCCTGCTCGTCGGCTATGACGAGGCGGACCTCGACCGCGACGGCGACAGTGTATTTGGCGACGCTGACCTTGCGCTCATGAGTTCCGAAGCGCGCGTCGGGCGCGAGACTGACCTGACGCTCGATCTGGGCGGCGGCGACAGCATCACGCTACGCGGCAAACGCCCCGGCGAAGGTCTCGATGCCAGCGATTTCGCCTTTCTGGAAACCCCCGAGGCTGCGACAGGGAAGGTTCTGGATGCACTCGCCTATGACGCGCTTCCGGGCTCTTACGATGCGCTGGTGGCATCGGCGCCGGAGGCGTCGGTATCGGAAACATACGCCAAACGACATGCCGGCGAACCCGGTGCGATCGAGGCACATGGCGGGGAGGCGCCGTCGCCCTATGGTGAGACTCTGACCGCAGCGTCTGCGCAGAATGCCGGGCCGGTCTTGTCGTCATCGGCCAATATATGGAGCCACGCTGACATGGCCGCGCTGCCGGAACTGCTCCCGACGATGTGGACCGACATCATGATTCCGTAACACGGACAGATCGGGGACGGGGCGGGATCGTCCCCGCCCCGTCCCGTCCCGATCCCGTCAGGCCTTCAGGACCAGTTTTCCGAAATTCTCGCCGGTGAACAACATGTTGAGAACTTCGACATAGCGTTCGACACCGCCGTCGCGAATGTCTTCCTTTGCGGTCATCTTTCCCTCGGACAGCCATTTGGCCATGTCCTTGATGCCCTCGGCATAGCGATCGTGATAGTCGAAGACGACGAACCCCTCCATGCGCGCATGCTGGACGAGGAGGTTCAGATAATTGCGCGGCCCCCGGATCGCGGCGAAGTCGTTATAGCCGGCAATGGCGCCGCAGATGACGACGCGCGCGCGGCGGGCAAGCAGCGTCATCGCCGCTTCCAATATGTCGCCGCCGACATTGTCGAAATAAACATCGACCCCCTTTGGGCAGGCGTCGGCCATCGCCTTGAGGACGTTTTCGGATTTATAGTCGATGGCGGCATCGCAGCCGATCTCGTCCGTCAGATAGGCGCATTTTTCCGGTCCGCCGGCGATGCCGACGACGCGGCAGCCCTTGATCTTGGCGATCTGGCAGACGAGCGCGCCGACGGCACCCGAAGCGGCGGAAACGACCACGGTTTCGCCGGCCTTGATGTCGCCGACGTCCAATATGCCGAAATAGGCGGTCATGCCGGGCATACCGAGCGCCGAAAGATAACGCTCCGGCGGCGCGAGCGATGTGTCGATCTTGACGAGATCCTTGCCCTGAACGACGGCATGCGTCGTCACGCCGAGCGTGCCCGACACCCAGTCACCGGGGGCAAAAGACTCGTCATGAGACGCGACGACTTCGCCGACGGCGCCGGCGCGCATGATCTCACCGATGCCCACCGGCGGGATGTAGCTTTTGCCTTCGTTCATCCAGCCGCGCATGGCGGGATCGAGCGAAATATGGCTGACCTTGACGAGGACCTCGCCCGGGCCAGGGGTCGGCGCGTCGCCCTTGCGGACTTCAAAATCGCTGTCTTTCACCATGCCATCGGGGCGCTGGACGAGGTGGACGGAGGTCATGGTCATGGCGTTTCCTTCGCTGCGGAGAGGCGGGTGAAGAGCAGGCGATCGGACCCCTTGAACCCGAACACCCAGACGATGCTGCAGTAAATGGCGATCAGCGTGGGTAGCCCGACGGTGATCTGCCAGAAAGCTGGCAGAAAGTTCATGCTGGCAAGCCCCGCCGCGGTAACAGCGAGCGTCGCCGGCAGGAATACCCAGCGCCAGCCCGATACGCGTTCCGGGATCAGATGGTGCAGCAGCATGACCTTCAGGATGGAGGACAGGCCGGCGGCGAGCGCGAGCGCGAGGGCGGCGCCGATGCCCTGAACCGGCCGGTCTTCCTCGACGCCGGGAAACAGCACGTCGAACAGGTGGATGAACCCGATGGTCATGACGATCTGCGCGGCGAGGACGATGAGCGATGTCATCAGGTTGCGGTGCCGCGCCATGTAGACGAGCGCACCCTCCGACACGGCCGCGGTGACGTAGAAGACCTCCGCGATCAGGAGGAGGAACATGATGCCGTTTCCGGCGCCGAAGCCTTCGCCGACGACCTCCAGGCTGGCTTCGCCGGTGAACCCAACGGTCAGCGCGATCCCCAGCTGGGCGGCGATGATCCAGAAGCCGACCTGGCGCAGCTGCTGGGCGATGTTGCCATAGTCCTTTTTCCTGACGCCGTGCGCGATGACGGGCGCCAGGATCGGGTCGAAGGTGACCTTCAGCTTCTGCGGCAGCGAGGCGAATTGCTGCGCCACATAATAGACACCGAGAACGGCTGGTGACGCGAACTGGCCGAGGATGATGATGTCGATCCGCCGCATCGCCCAGTCGACGGCGTCGGCGATGGCGAGCGGCCAGTTTTCCTTCATCATCAGGAAAAGCAGCGCGGGCTTCGGCGCCCATCCATGAGGCAGACCATACATTCTGAGCGCCGGCACGAGCGATGCGACGAAGGCCGCGACCATCGAGGCCGCATAGGCCATGATGAGCGCATCGGGCTTCCAGTCCGGAACGAACGCGAGCAGCGCCGCGACGATGGTGATGGTCCAGGGTTCGATGATCGCGCGCGCATTGACCGTCGCCTGGACATTGTGCCGGTAGGCGCAGGCGGCGAGCAGCACTTCGGACGCGACCAGGAAGAGCGCGGATAGCGGAAACAGCCGGTCGAGACCGCTGATCTTCGACTTCGGAAAGGTGACTTCCGGAATCGCGACCATGATCGCCGCCCCGACAAGGGCGAGGAAGGTGCCGAGAACCAGCGCGTCGCCGATGACATGCGCGGGCGGGCGGTTTTCCTTGGCCAGTTCCGCCGCCAGGCCGCGCCTGAGGCCGAGCGTGGCGAGTGCCGCCATCATCTCGACGATCATGATGGCGTAGGCGAAGCGCCCCAGCGCCTCCGCGCCGTAAAGCTGGCCGGCGATGATGAGAAAGGGGATGCGCGCGAGAAGGCGCAGCAGAAAGCCGAAAAAGTTCGTGCGTCCGCCCTTCGCAAGGGCCTTCGTATCGGCGCCGCGTCCGTCCTCCGCCGGGATGGCGGGACCTGAGATGTCGGGAACGCTCACCGGCCCGGTACTATGCCGCGATGCGGGGGGCGGGGCAAACCTTTGCCGTAGCCAGGGAGCGCATGGTGAAAGGGGCGGGCCGTGTGGCCCGTTGCTTGTCCGTTAATGGATGCCCCCGTAGAGCGAAGCGCAGAATGGCAAAACGAACCGCGAAATTGATGCCCCGGCGCGTCTGGAGCGCCCTGTGGCGCGGCGGCGCGTTGATAGCGCTGCTGGGCGCGGTCGTACTCGTCATCGGCGTCGGTATCACTATGGCGTCCATTCCAGGCTTCGCAGATCTGAAGAAATCGCCGGTCGGCCAGGCCGTACGCGTCAAGAGCGCCGATGGCGCGATCCTGGTCAATCAGGGCCCGAGCTATGGCGGCTGGCTGAGCTATGCCGAGATTCCGCCCGTCATGGTGAAGACCATGCTGGCGGTCGAGGACAAGCGCTACATGTCGCATCGGGGCATCGACCCGATCGGCGTGGCGCGTGCCGCCTATGTCAACATGACGCGCGATGACCGGCTGGAGGGCGCCTCCACGATCACGCAGCAGCTGGCGCGCAACATCTTTCTGACCAATGAGCGCAGCTATGCGCGGAAGCTGCGCGAAGGCCTGCTGGCGCTGGCCATGGAACGCAAATTCACCAAGCCCCAGATCATCGAACTCTACCTGAACCGCGTCTATTTCGGTGGCGGCGCCTATGGCATCGACGCGGCGAGCCGGCGCTTTTTCAATCATTCGGCGACCCAGCTGACCCCGGCCGAGGCCGCGATCATCGCTGGCCTGGTCAAGGCGCCGTCCCGCTTTGCCCCGTCTGCCGACCCGGAGCGCGCGCGCGTCCGCGCCGGCGTCGTCGCGGCGCTGATGGAAGCGCAGGGCATCGTCGCCGATCGTGACGCGCTTCGCGCCGATGTCGCCGCGCTCGAATTCGCACCGCAGCCGAAGCAGAACGACGTCCGCTATTTCACCGACTGGGTGCTGAGGGACGTCGCGCGGCTGACCGACGAAACCGAAGAGGCGCTGATCGTCACGACGACGCTCCTTTCGGGCATGCAGGTCGCGGCAGAAGCGGCCGTGAAGGCCGAGACGCCCGAAGGTATCGAAGGTGCGCTCGTCGCGATGAGCCACGACGGGGCCGTGCGCGCGATGATGGGCGGGCGCGACTATGTAAGTTCGAACTATAATCGCGCGACGGTGGCGGAACGGCAGCCGGGTTCGGCCTGGAAGCTGTTCGTCTATCTGGCGGCGATCGAGGGCGGTATCCTGCCTGATGACACGGTCAGCGATACGCCGGTCACGATCGAGGGCTGGAGCCCGCGCAATTACGGCCGCTCCTATCGCGGCGACATCACCATGCGGGAGGCGTTTGCGCGTTCGTCGAACGTCGTCGCGGCGCAATTGGGGCAGCGGCAGGGCTATCGCACCGTCGCTGACATGGCGCGGCGGTTCGGTATCGATACCGACATCAGCCGCCGTCCGGCGATGACGCTGGGCACGTCGACGGTGCGTCTGATCGAAATGACGTCCGCCTACGCTGCCGTCGCGCGTGGCGGCGTCGCGGTCGAACCCTTCGGCATTACGCGCATCGAGACCGCCCGCGGCCGCGTCCTTTACGAGCGCGACGTCCGCGCGCCGCGCGTGCTCGTGGCGCCCTGGGTCGCGACCAACATGACCAATCTTCTGGCCGCCGTCACGGAAACGGGCACCGGCCGCGCCGCCCGGATCGACCGGCCCGTCGCCGGCAAGACCGGGACGACGAGCGATTACCGCGACGGCTATTTCGTCGGCTTTACCGGCGATCTGACCGCCGGCATCTGGATGGGCCGCGACGACAATGCCCCCGTGCCCGGCCTGACGGGCGGCGGCGCGCCGGCGAAGGCCTTCGCGGCGTTCATGCGCGCCGCGACGAAAGGCATGCCGGTGCAGCAGCTCGACAGCGATATCCGCATCGACGATCTGTTCGCGGAGCCCGACGCGGAGGTCTATGGCCTCGATGGCGACTGGCCACCGGTGGAAGACCCCTATTACGCCGACGCGGATGCGTTCGGTGAGGGCCTTTATGAAGGCGATCCATTCGCCGATGCCGGGCGCGACGGTCCGGATGCGGACCGGGACGAGCGCGGCGGCGCAGACATCGCCATCGACTATGGCGACGAAACCCCGGCATCCGTCGTCGAGGTCCGGCCGCGCCGTCGACCGCTGCCGTCGAACATGACCACTGCCGATATTCCGACCCGGCCGCGCGCCGGTGACGATAGCTGGCTGGACAGGCCGGTCCGGACGCGGCCACCGGCATCGGTGCCGTCCGCGCCATCGTCATCATCGCAGTCCGGGCCACCCGCAACCGCCTCTTCGGCGACCGCATCGGCCTCAGGCCGGCCCATCGTTCTCCTGCCGTCCGATCCAGTGGAGTGATGTGCCGTGGCGGCGCAGCCATGCGTTCGCCTCGTCCTGCGTCCCCCCGGCCAGCTCATCGGCCAGTCGGTGGAAGCGCGCATCATGGCCGCGATGGACGAGATGCGCCACTTCGTGCGCGACGACCGCGCGCCGGACGAGCGGCGGCGCGAGGATGAGCCGCCAGCTATAGCTGAACCGGCCATGCGCCGGCGCGCAACTGCCCCACTGGCGGCGGGTATCGCGGACCCGTACCTGCGTGATGGTAGCTTCGCGGTCGATCCTGCGGGCGAATTCGGCGGTCTCGGCGGTCAGCAGCACCTCGGCCCGGCGGCGCAGCCACCGATCGATGCGGGCATGGAGAAACGCGGACGGGCCACCGACGGTGATCACGCCGTCGCCAAGGACAGGTTCTCGCGGCGCGGCGGGCCGGTGGCGGATGACGACGTCGCCGCCCTCCAGCGGGAAACGCGCGCCGGGTGCGAAGGGGCAGGCCACCGGAAGGTCGTTGAGCCGGGCGCCCAGCCACCCCTTGCGACTGTCCAGAAAGCGCGCCGCGTCCTCATATGCGGCGCGGGCGGGTATGGTCAGGCGAACGACGCCGCGCGCGGTATCGGCGGTCAGGCTGAGGCGGCGGGCGCGACGGGATCTTCGTACCTCGACGGGGATGTGCCGCGCGCCGATCGCCACATGATCCGGAATGCCGTGACCGTTGGCGGTCCTCAGAGGACGCGGTCCGTCAGATGATGTTCGATCGGGCCGGCGTCGAGTTCCGATATGGTCCAGCCGCGCGCGGACTGGCCGGCCCGATGCACCGCATCCGGGTCGCCGCTTTCGAGGTGATGCCAGTCGGGCAGCGGCCGGCCTTCGGCCACCAGACGGTAGGCGCAGGTCGACGGCAGCCAGGGATGCCGGTCGAGCGTTGCGGCGGTCATGCGCACGCAATCCGGTACGAGCGCCTTGCGGTTGCGGTAGTCGGCGCAGCGACAGCTGTTGCGGTCGAGCAGCTTGCAGGCGATGTTGGTGGGCACGACCTCGCCCGTGTCGGCATCTTCGAGTTTCATCAGACAGCATTTGCCGCAGCCGTCGCAGAGCGATTCCCATTCCGACCGGTTCATCTGCGCCAGCGGCTTGGTTTCCCAGAACCGGGTCGTCATGCGCCCATCCAGCGGCGTACATCCTCGGCAATCATGTCCGGCGTCGCCTCCCGATCATAGGTGTTCACCGGATCGCCATTGTCATCCATCAGATAGATGTAGGCGCTGTGCGCCATGAGATAGAACCCGTCCTCGCGCGCCGGTTCCCTGGTGGCGGCGACCAGATAGGCGTCGACGGCCTGATCGATAGCCGCCTGATGGCCCGAAAGTCCGATCATGTCGGGGTGGAAGTTCTTGGCGAATTCATCGGCGATTTCCGGCGTATCGCGCGCCGGGTCGACGCTGATGAAGATGGGGGTCAGCCTGGCGGCAAGGTCGGGGGCGGCGCGCTCCAACTGGGCATAGGCACGGCCCATACGCTCGGCGTCCACGGGGCAGATGTCGGGGCAGAAAGTGTAGCCGAAATAGACGAGACGCCACGCACCCTTCAGACTGTCGTTTGTGACGGTGCTGCCATCGGCGGCGGTCAGCGCAAACGCGCCGCCGATCGGCGTCCCGGCGAGCGGTCGCTCTGCGGGGGCGTCGGCCGTACAGGCCGCCAATAGCAGCGTAAGCGCCAGAAGACCGTTGCGCCCGCGCGGTTGTTTCGTGTTCATGCCGTCACGCCTATATAGAGGTCCTGCATAGTGACAGACCTACGCACGAACGGGGAACGATCAAGATGAGGACGGGACGCTTTTTCGTCGCATTGGCGCTGGTCCTGACCTGCGGCGGCACGCTGGCGACGACGCCGGCCGCGGCGCAGTTCAGCGAGCGATTCGAATTCTTCAAGGCGGTGAAGGATTCGAATGCCGCCGAAGCGAAAGCGCTTTTCTCCCGCGCCGGGACAACGATCATCAATGTGCGTGAGCGCAGCTCGGGCCGTACGGCGTTGCACATGGTAACCGAGCGCCGCGATGCGCCCTGGATCAACTTTCTGAAACAGGGCGGCGCCGACGTGAACGTCCGGGATATCGAAGGCAATACGCCTCTGATGGTGGCGGCCGACCGGCGCTTTACCGATGGGGTACAATTGCTGCTGATCCACGGTGCTAAGCCGGATCTTGCCAATGACAGGGGCGAGACCCCGCTGATGCGGGCGGTACAGCTGAACGACATTGCCAGTGTCCGGCTGCTCCTGACCGCCGGCGCCAATCCCGATCTGACCGACAACGTCGCCGGCCTCAGCGCGCGCGATTATGCCAAGCGCGACCGCCGTGCGGGCCGCATCGCCGCCCTGATCGAGGAAAACGAAACCGAAGCGGCCGAGGTCATGGGTCCGGTACAGTAGGAACGGGCGCCTAAGCCATCGTTGCTCACGCCGCGACGGGCGACTTATTCCCAGCCCTCCAGCACCTGGTCCGGAGGGCGGTGGCCGTCTGCCCAGGCGCGGATGTTGGTGACGACCTTCTCGCCCATCTGTCGGCGACCTTCGAAGGTTGCGGACCCCATATGCGGTAATAGCGTTACATTCTCGAGCGCCAGAAGTGCGGGCGGCACCTTAGGTTCTTCGGAAAAAACGTCGAGGCCCGCGCCCGCAAGGCGGCCGTCCGCCAGCGCCGCCGCCAGGGCCGTCTCGTCGACGATCTCGCCGCGCGCCGTGTTGATTAGATAGGCGTCGTCGCGCAGGCGGGCGAGGCGGCCGGCATCGAACAGTCCGTCCGTTTCCGGCGTCAGCGGACAATGGACGGTCAGCACATCGACTTCTGGCAGCATGGTGTCGAGATCGTCCCACCATGTCGCGCCGAGCCCGGTTTCCACCGCCGGCGGCAGGCGCCGGCGATTGTGGTAATGCACTTTCATCCCGAACGCCCGCGCCCGCGCCGCGACCGCGCGGCCGATGCGGCCCATGCCGACGATGCCGAGCGCCAGGCCGCCGATCCGCGTGCCGCGCAGCGAGGTCGGCGCCCAGCCGTCCCAGGCGCCCTGACGCAGCGCCGTCTCGCCCGCGCGCATCCGCCGGACCGTGGCCAGCATCAGCGCCATCGTCATGTCGGCCGTGTCCTCCGTCAGGACGCCCGGCGTGTTGGTGACGATGATGCCGCGTGCATGCGCCGCAGCGAGATCGATATGATCGACGCCGACACCGAAATTGGCGATCAGCTTCAGTTCCGGTCCCGCCGCTTCGATGACGCCCGCGTCGATATTGTCCGTGACGGTCGGAACGAACACGTCGACATCGGCAAGACCGGCGATCAGTGCCGCGCGATCCAGCGGAGCATCGTCGCTACGTGGCCGGGCGGCGAACAGATCGTCCATGCGCGCCTCCGTTTCCGAAGGTAGCCGGCGGCTGACGAAAACGGATGGGCGTGGGACGGGCATGACGCCCAGCGCTACGGACGGCCCGCGGGATCGTCAACTGGAGCGCCGTCGATATGAGGCGCGATATGAAGGCGGCGCCATATGAGGCAGATGGCCGCGACGATACGCTGGCTTGAAGACCGCGAAGGCGGCGGGCAAGACACGTAATGCCATGCAACATATTGCCGCTTTTCTCATTCCCGCCATGATCGCGCTTGCCGGGCCTGCCCTTGCGCAGAGCGCCGAAGCGGAGCGTGGGCGCAGCTCGCTGCCATTGCCGCGCTACGCGTCCATCGGTGCGAACGAGGCCAATATGCGCACCGGTCCCGGCCGTGAATATCCGGCGCGCTGGACCTATGTCCGCAAGGGGCTGCCCGTCGAAATCGTCGACGAATGGGGCATCTTCCGCAAGGTGCGCGATCCGGACGGCGAAGAGGGCTGGATGATCAAGCAGCTCATTTCCGGCGTCCGCACCGGCATGATCGTCGGCAAGGTCGCGACGCTACGCGCGGGACCGGCCGCCGATGCCCCGGCCGTCTGGCGCGCCGAGCCGGGCGTCATCGGCCGCGTACAGCTGTGCGAAGCCGGCTGGTGCCGGTTTCAGGTCGACGGCCGCGCCGGCTTCCTGCCTGCGATCGACTTGTGGGGCGTCTATCCCGACGAAGTGATCGAATAGCGCATTTTGTGGCGTTTCCGGCGAAGCGCGAGGCGGTACGGGGTCAGACGAGCCGTGCGGCGTGCGCGCCGTCGACGCTGATATGCGCGCCGGTGGTAAAGCTGGCCTCGTCCGACAGCAGGTGGACGATGGCGCCATCCAGTTCGGCGGCGTCGGCATAGCGTTTCGCGGGCGTCCGCCGGATGTAGGTCTGCCCGGCGTCGCTCGCAGCGAAATCCGCTGTCATCTCGCTGTGAAAATAGCCCGGACAGGCGCAATTGGCACGTATCCCGCGCGACTGCAGCTCGACGGCGATGGCGCGGGTCATGTGAAGAACCGCCGCCTTCGTCGCACAATAGAGCGTCTGCCCCGGATGCACCCCCAGCCCCAGCATGGAGGCGATGTTGACGATCGCACCGCCATGACCGCGCCGGGCCGCCAGCGCCGCGAATTGCTGCGTGACGCGCCACAGACCCTTCACATTCACATCGAAATGCGCGTCGAAATCGGCGTCCGTTCCGTCGAGAAACGGGACGGCCTTTCCGATGCCGGCGCTGTTCACGAGAAGATCCAGCCGGTCGCTCGCCGCCGCGATCGTATCGAACGCACGCGCAACCGATGCCGCATCCGCAACGTCCATCTCCACGGCCTCGGCGGTTCCGCCCGCCGCGTCGATCTCGTCGACCAGCGCGCCGAGCCGATCGGCGCGCCGGGCGGCGACGAACATGTGCGCGCCCTCCCGCGCCATCGCCAGCGCCGCGCTGCGTCCGAGACCCGACGACGCGCCGGAAACGAGGCCGGTCTTGCCGGCGAGGCGATCAGACATGATGGATTATCCAGAACAGAAATTGCGGAGTATCCTGTCACCTACCGGCGGCCGCAACCGAATCGACTGTTTGAATGGCCGGGACAAGGCGTAGAGAGACATAGGGTAAAGAGAGGGGGCGCAAGGAACCAGATGGCGGAATTTACCGAAACCCTCACCGACGCGCATACCGCATTCATCGGCAAACAGCCGATGTTCTTCACCGCGACGGCGGCGGCGGACGCGCGCATCAACCTGTCGCCCAAGGGTCTCGATACGTTTCGCATCCTGTCGCCGGGGCGCGTCGCCTATCTCGACCTCGGGGGGTCGGGCAATGAAACCCATGCGCATCTGGCCGCCGACGGCCGTATCACGATCATGTTCTGTGCATTTGAAAACCCGGCCAATATCCTGCGTATCTACGGACATGGGCGTCCGGTTCTGCCGCAGGATCCGGACTGGACAGCCCTGTCGGCGCATTTCGAGCTGTTGCCCGGCACGCGGCAGATTTTCGATATCGCCGTCGAGAGCGTACAGACGAGTTGCGGCTGGGGTATCCCACTCATGACGCTGGCGCGGCCGCGCGACACGCTCACGAAGGCGCACGCCAACGCGGACGGGGAGGCATGGGTCGAGAAAGTCGGCGGGCGCACGCGCTCGATCGATGGCCTGCCGGTGCGCCCGACGGACCGCTATTTCGGCCCCGATGGCGGTGCCGGCGCCAAAAGCCTTTAGGAAACCACATCATGGCCATGATCGAGATCGCCCGTTTTCATACGCCCATCGAGGCCGATCTGGCGCGCGCGCGTCTGGAGGCGGCGGGCCTCGACGCGCTGCTTCTCGATCACAATCTCGCCTCCGCCTTCGGCGGCGCGATGATGCCGTCGCGTCTGATGGTCTTGCCCGCGGATGAACGCCGCGCCCGGGAATTGCTCGAAAGCTAGGCACAAGCGGCCCGTTTGCCCGCTTTTTCGCCACTGACATCGCTCCGGTCGTGCTGCACCGCAGCAGAAACCGGCTGGCACGCTTCCTGCTGATCGCTCTTTCGCTGCAGATGCGAACAGGGGGACGGTGCTGCCATGAAAATGATCGTTGCGATCATAAAACCATTCAAGCTGGATGAGGTTCGCGAGGCGCTGGAAGGGCTCGGCGTCGCCGGCATGACCGTCAGCGAGGTCAAGGGCTATGGCCGGCAAAAGGGGCATACCGAGGTCTATCGCGGCGCCGAATATCAGGTGACCATGGTACCGAAGCTGAAGCTGGAAATCGTCGTGGCGAGCGATCTGGCCGCGCGCGTCGCCGAGACGATCCGCGAAACGGCCAATACGGGTGCCATCGGCGACGGCAAGGTCTTCACGCTGGGCGTCGAGGATGCGCTGCGGATCCGCACCGGGGAAACCGCGGAGACGGCACTGTGAATCGCAATCGGGGGATTGAACGCATGACTATCGGAACAATCGCGAGGGCGGGCTTTGTCTGCCTGTCGCTCTGCGCGGCGCCGGCCATGGCGCAGGCTGCCGAGGCCGAAGCCGCGCCGGCGCTCGTCAATGGCGAGGTCGCCTACATCTTCAACACGCTGCTGTTCCTGATCGGCGGCTTCCTCGTCATGTGGATGGCGGCCGGCTTCGCCATGCTGGAGGCCGGCCTCGTCCGCACCAAGAACGTCTCGGTGCAGTGCGCCAAGAATATCGGGCTCTATTCCATCGCCGGGCTGATGTTCTGGCTGACCGGCTACAGCCTCATGTATTCGGGCGTCGACGGCGGTTATGTCGGGACGCTGGCGATCTATACGATGCAGGGCGTGGGCGAGGCGGACCTCGGCACTGGCTATTCGGTCGCCTCGGACTGGTTCTTCCAGATGGTGTTCTGCGCGACGACGGCGTCCATCGTCTCGGGGACCATCGCCGAGCGCATCAAGTTGTCGCCCTTCTTCATCTTCGTCGCCATCCTCACCGGTTTCATCTATCCGGTGACCGGTTCCTGGGAATGGGGCGCCGGCTGGCTCGACGGCCTCGGCTTCTCCGATTTCGCCGGATCGACGCTGGTGCATTCGGTCGGCGGCTGGGCCGCTCTGACGGGCGCGCTGATCGTCGGCCCGCGTCTCGGCCGCTACGTCGGGGGTCGCGTCAACGTCATGCCGGGGTCGTCGATCCCGCTCGCGACGCTCGGTACGTTCATCCTCTGGCTCGGCTGGTTCGGCTTCAACGGAGCCTCGCAGCTCGCCATGGGAACGATCGGCGACGTCAGCGACGTCTCGAAGATCTTCGTCAACACCAACATGGCCGCCGCGGCGGGCGTGGTGGTCGCGATGGTGCTGACGCATGTCCTCTACAAGAAGCTGGACGTCACCATGGCGCTGAACGGCGCGCTCGCCGGTCTCGTCGCGATCACTGCGGAGCCGCTGACGCCCACCATCCAGATGGCGGTGTTGATCGGCGGGATCGGCGGCGCGATCGTGGTCTTCGCTGTCCCGATGCTCGACAAGCTGCGCATCGACGACGTCGTGGGTGCCATCCCCGTTCACCTTCTCGCCGGTATCTGGGGCACGCTCGCCGTGCCGCTGACGAACGGCGATGCCAGCTTCGG
>JBCCAC010000108.1:0-7373 GCA_039815015.1 Pseudomonadota bacterium
GCGGTGGCTCGCGATGTCGCCGTCCT
Source organism: Pseudomonadota bacterium (assembly GCA_039815015.1). Classification (GTDB taxonomy): domain Bacteria; phylum Pseudomonadota; class Alphaproteobacteria; order Sphingomonadales; family Sphingomonadaceae; genus Pacificimonas. The sequence continues at coordinate 27 of JBCCAC010000108.1, forward strand.
GGGCGAGATGACGCCGTTCAGAAAGGAATAGCGGGCGCGCGTAGTTTGTTGCGAAGTCTGTTCCGTTCCGCACCTCCGCCCTGACCACCCATGTGAGTGTATCCTTGATGGGTGGTCGGGGCGGGGGTACGGGACGGAACAGGCTTCGCAACAAAACTACGCACCCCGCTATTCCTTTCTGAACGGGGTCATCTCGCCCAGGACGGCGACATCGCGAGCCACCGCATCGCGTTCATGGTCCAGGAAATCGGCGACGGCGCGTTTCAGGCCCGGATCGGCGATCCAGTGGGCCGAGTGCGTCACGACGGGTTCGTAACCGCGCGCCAGCTTATGTGGTCCCTGCGCGCCCGCCTCGACGCGCGCCAGCCCGTGTGCGATCGCGAAATCGATGGCGCGGTAATAGCAAAGCTCGAAATGCAGGAACGGGACGTCGACGGTCGTCCCCCAGTAGCGGCCGTAAAGGCAATCGCCGCCGATAAAGTTGAGCGCGGCGGCGACCGGCATGTCCCCGTCCCTGGCGAATACCAGCAGCAGCCGGTCGCCCATGCGTTCGGTGGCGAGCGTAAAGAACGCGCGCGTCAGATAGGGGGACCCCCATTTGCGCATGCCGGTATCCTGATAGAAGGTCCAGAAGGCGTCCCAGTCCGCTTCCCCGATTTCATCCCCCGTCAGGCAGACGATCTCCAGCCCGCTTTCCGCGACGCCGCGCCGTTCGCGCCGTATTGCCTTGCGCTTTCGTGAGGACAGCGCCGCCAGGAAATCGTCGAACGTCCGATAGTCGCGGTTGAACCAATGGAACTGCTCGCCGTGCCGGATCAGCCAGTCGGCGCTCTCGAAGACGTTCAGCTGGTCCGCGGCGATGAACGTCGCATGCGCCGACGACAGGCCATGCTGCCGGCAGACCGCTTCCGCGCCGGACAGCAGCAGATGCGGGTCCGCGCCCTGGCGCATCAGCAGGCGCGGGCCCGTCGCGGGCGTGAACGGCGCGCAGATCTGCAGCTTCGGATAATAGCGCCCGCCCGCACGTTCGAAGGCGTCGGCCCAGCCATGATCGAAGACGAATTCGCCCCGGCTGTGCGATTTCGCATAGGCGGGCATGATCCCGAGCGCCGGTGCGTCTTCCGCCGCGCGCAGAACGACATGTGCCGGCTGCCAGCCGCTTTCGGCCGTGGCGCTGCCCGAATCTTCCAGCGCCGTGGCGAAGGCGTGGCTGGCGAAGGGATTCAGATCGCCGGCACAGGCGTCCCATTCGGCTGCCGGAATGGCGCTGGCGCGGGTCACCAGCTCGATCCGCATGTCGGTTTGAGGGGGCGCCACGCTCATGTCCTGAGTCTAGGGCACGCGCTGATAAATGGGAACGCTCGTGACGATGTGTATTTCGTTTGTTGGCAAGGAGCTAGGAGCGGAGCGATGCGGCCGCATCGTGACCGACGACGCGACGCCGTCCAGCGGGCGAAAGACGCATCGCCGCTGCGCGGTCGCGTTCAGCGCGTGCCCTGGCGCCGATCCAGCATCCGAACAGCGTCAGCGCGCCGCACCCTCATCGGCTGCGACCGCATCGGCCGTCGGGCTATCGCTACCGATGATCCGTACCGCGGCCGGTCCTTCCAGGATCGGTTGGTCGGCATGTGCGGCGGCTTTGGCGAGATCCGCATCGGTTCTGACCGTCCACGTAAAGGTACGCCGCCCCGACTTGCGGAAGCGCTTGGCAAGCCGGCTGGGCAAAGAACGCACATCATAGGCCAGAAATTTCGGCTGCGCGTGGCGGATGGTCAGCAGGCGCGCCGGTCCGCTGCCGCGCCAGGCGCTGCCGACCGTGTCTTCCTCCTCCGACATGACGAGGCCGTTCAGCATGTTCGGGAAATGATCGTGAAACCAGCGCGAGACGGCCGGGTGGAAGGACATGATGCCGACGGGACCGATATAGCCTTCCAGCGCGCGCCGCACCGCGAGCGCCAGCGCGACCTGACTATTGTCGCCCGCCTTCGCTTCGATCAGCACCGGTGTTCGCCCGCCGATGCGGTGAAGCACGTCCGCCAGCGGCGAGATACATTCGTCCGAATGTTTCAGCCTCATCGTCTGCAGCGTCTTCATGCTCTGTCCGACGACCGGGCCGACGCCGTCCGACAGGCGTTCCAGCGTCGCGTCGTGGAAGACGACGGCCCCCGCTTCGGCCGTCAGCTGGACGTCCAGTTCGATGCCGAGTTTCGCATCGATCGCGGCTTCGAAGGCCGCAACGGAATTCTCTACGGGGCCGCCCGGGCTGTGCAGGCCGCGGTGCGCGAACGGGCGCGCGGACAGTGCCGCCAGCTTCGCTTCCAGCGTCCGCCTCTTGCGCCGCGGTTCGCGCGCCATGCCGTCCTATGCCGGTTCGATAAGGGCGTCGATTTCGACGGCAACGCCCAGGGGCAGGGCGGCGACGCCGACGGCGCTGCGGGCGTGGCGTCCGCGTTCGCCGAACAGCTCGGCGAACAGATCGCTCGCCCCGTTCGCCACCTTGGGCTGCTCCTGATAACCGGGCGCCGACGCGACGAAGACGTTCAGTTTTACGATCTTGCCGACCTTTTCCAGCGATCCAAGCGCCGCCTTCGTCTGCGCCAGGATGGCGAGCGCACAACGTTCGGCGATGCGGTAGGCCGCGTCGGTATCGACATCGTCGCCGACCGTGCCGGTCATTATCTGACCCGCCTCGTCGAACGGAATCTGGCCGGCGATGTGAAGCATGCCGCCCGCCTTCACATAGGGCACGTAGTTCGCCGCGGCTGCCGGAGCGGCGGGAAGGGCGAGACCGCGCGCGGCGAGTTTCTCTTCGATCGTCATGGCCCGCGCTCTTCCTACCAGACGCGCGTCAAGGCAAGACCCCCGCTGCCTATCCCTCTGCATGCCGCGGGCCGCGCGCCGTGTCGGCATGGTCGATCAGATAGCGGGTCGCCGCGCCCCAGTCGTCGATGCGCGCATGTGCATCCGGCGCGGGCGGGATCAGGCCGGCAAGCCTGGTATCGGCGATCATGTGCAGGCGGTGAACCTCGGGCACCACCGCCTTTGCCGAACCGTGATGCGGCGGCAGATCGTCGATGAAGACGGCAGCCGGATCGCCATGTTCGGCGACCAGCCGCGCCAGCGCCGGCCCTTTCGGCCCCGAATTGCAATAGACCTCATAGGGCATGCCGAGCGCGCCGATCTGCGCCCGCCGGGCGGCGCGAAAACGGTCGTCGATATTCGTGAGGATGATGATGTCGTAGTGCGCGGACAGCGTCTCCAGCGCGGCGACGGCGCCAGGCACGGGCGTCTGCCGGCCCATGCCGTTTTCGAAAAAATCATCAAGGAGCGGGCGTATGTGCTCGTCGGCAATGGCGACGCCGTCGGCCTTGCGCCGGATATTGCCGGAAAGCGCGAAGCTCTCGAAGCTGAGCGACAGGCCATGCACCTCGTCGAGATGGTCGGCGAACGGCATCGCGAAGGCGAGCAGCACTTCGTCGCAATCGGAAATCAGCAGCGGTTTGGTCATGATGGGGTCCTGAACGTCAGAGCGCCGCCCGCGCGGCGGCTATGTCGGCGGGCGCGATGCCCGTGTCCTGCGCACACGCCAGAAGGTCGGGTTCGTGCGCCGCCAGAAAGTCGAGCGCGGCGCGCTGAACGTCCGGCGTATCAACGCCCGCCCGCAAATCCGCCACCGTCAGTCCCGACAGATCCAGAAACCGACCCAGCAACCGTTCGCTCGCGGCAATGTGCGTTATGGCGGCGATTGCGATCATTTCCGCACTATCTGTGGGACTTGCGCCGGCGCCGATATGTTCGTCCGTGAAAGGATTCATTCAGTTTTAACCGTATAAGCGCCGCGTTGCGGAGCGGGAACAGAGCGTCTATTCAAGAGTTCAAGGTGACAAGGGGGTTTACATGCCGAAGACCGTCCTCGTCGTCGAGGATAATGATCTCAACATGAAATTGTTCTGTGACCTTTTGGAGGCGCACGACTTCGCCACCATGCAGACGCGTGATGGTCGCCGCGTGCTCGACATGGTGCGCGAACAGCGGCCCGATCTTATCCTGATGGACATTCAGCTGCCGGAGGTTTCCGGCCTTGAAGTTACCAGCTGGCTGAAGGCCGATGATGAGCTCAAGGACATTCCGGTGGTCGCGGTCACTGCCTTCGCCATGAAGGGTGATGAGGAGCGTATGCGCGCCGGCGGCTGCGAGGCCTATATCGCCAAACCCATCTCCGTCGGTCGCTTTATCGACGTCGTCCGGCGTTACGCCTGACGCAATGCCGGGGGGAACGCCATGACTGCCCGCATTCTGATCGTCGACGACCTGCCGACCAATCTCATGCTTCTCGAGGCGATCCTCGAGGAGGAATTCTTCGACATCGTGACCGCACGCTCGGGCGCGCAGGCGCTCGATATCGTCGCGCGCGAACGGCCCGATCTCGTCCTTCTCGATATCATGATGCCGGAGGAGGACGGCTACAGCGTCTGCCGCCGGCTGAAGGCGAGCGCGAGCGGCAACGTTCCTGTGATGATGGTGACGGCCATCGCCGATCCGGAGGCGCGTGCCGAGGGGCTCGCCGCCGGCGCCGACGATTTCGTGACGAAGCCCATCAACGCGCCGGAGCTGATCGCCCGCGTCCGCGCACTCCTCAGGCAGAAGCGGCTGACGGACGAGCTGACCGGGCCGGACGGCGCCGCCCTGGTGCGCCCGTCGGGCAACAAGGATACCGACCGCGTGCGCACGGTCGCGCTTGTCGACAATGGCAGCAGCCGGATGGATCAGCTGAAGCCGTTTCTGGCGACGTTCGGCGATGTTCGCTCGCTGCCGCTGACCGATGCGCTGGAGGCGATACGCGCGTCCGACGTCGACATCGTTACCCTGCCGATTTCCCAGAACGAGCGCGGCGGCCTCGAACTGCTCGCCCGTCTGCGCGGTCATCCCGAAACGCGGGCGACGCCGGTTCTGGCGGCCAGCATGGACGGCGAGGTCGGGCCGATCGTCCGGGCGTTCGACATGGGGGTCAGCGACTGCATGCGCCTGCCGGCGAGCCGGGTCGAGGTAGAAGCGCGCGTCAGGACGCTGATCCGTCGCAAGCAGTTCGCCGACCGGCTGCGCGGCAATATGCGCCTGTCCTTCAGACTGGCGACAACCGATGCGGTCACCGGCCTGTTCAACCGCCACTATCTGACCGACCAGCTCGACATCATGATCGAGACGGCGAACGGCAGCGGCGCGCCGCTGTCGCTCATCATCTTCGACCTCGACCGGTTCAAGGCCGTCAACGATACCCACGGCCATGTGACGGGCGACATGGCGCTGCGGCGCGTTGCTGAGCATCTGGCCGCCAATGTGCGCGGCGTCGACGTCGCGGCGCGCTTCGGCGGCGAGGAATTCGCCGTCATCCTGCCGGGCATCGATATGGAAGAGGCGCATCGCGCCGCCGAACGCATCCGCCAGCTGATCGCGGAAACCGATCTGGAGGCGAGCGATGGCGCGCATTTCGGCCTGACGATCAGCGCCGGCATCGCCAGTCTGATCCCCGGCGAAACCGCATATGACCTCGTCCAGCGCGCCGATCTTGCCCTTTACGCCGCGAAGGAAGCCGGCCGTAACCGGTGCGTGCGCGCCGACGGGCGGCGGGAAATGCAGATGGCGCAGAACGGCTAGACGTGCCGCGCGCGCGCCCGCGTTCGCGCAGGGAAAGGCCCGGCAGCTGAATTCAGGATCCACCGGACGGAGTCGAGCGTCGCACGAGTCGCCGATGGCCAGGCCTGTCGATGACCATGCCCGCCGATGACCAGGCCCGCAGCCACGGTTCGCGACGCAGCCGAACCGTGTCGGCCGTTCGAACGCACCGCCCGTGGCGGCTACTTGATCTTGGCTTCCTTGAACTCGACGTGCTTGCGCGCGACGGGGTCGTATTTGCGCATCACCATCTTCTCGGTGATGTTGCGCGGGTTCTTTTTCGTCACATAGAAAAAGCCGGTATCGGCGGTCGACACGAGCTTGATCTTGACGGTTGCCGGTTTCGCCATGGCGGCAAATCCTTCTGTATGAGGCTAAAACGTAATGCGGCGGGCCGCGAAGATCGCGCCCGCCGAACGCCTGCGCACATGTCGCCGGCAGGACGGAAAGTCAAGCGGACGCTGACCGCGAAACGGCCAATAGCGCGTCAGCTCCAGTCGAAAATCGGAGCGACTTTCGCATGCGCGGCCAGGAATTCATCCCGTTTCGGCTTTTCGCTTTCGTCACCGAATCCGAAATAGTCGTTGCCACCGGTCTCCTGAATCAGAAGCCCATCGCGCCGGGAGAGCGCCATCACACCGCGATGATAGATGCCGTAAAGGCGGTCGCTTTGCGGGACCATCCAGGCGATCTGCCCACGGACGGGAACGAGCGAGTCATCGCCTGCCAGCATCTTCGCTTCATAGCCGGAGCAATTCGCGATCGCCTCGCCGGGCAGTCGCATCATTTCCTCGAAAGAGCCGATCTTGGTTCGCTCGATCCGTCCGCCCATCGCCAGGAAATCCTCGATCATCTGGCGCGTATATTCGGCGATGTTGAACGTCATCACGAGGCCGCCCCTGACACCGGCTTCGGTCGGGAAAGGCGTTCCCTCGCGTTCGCGCCATGGCGGCGTCAGCCCGCGCAGTTGACGACCCAGTTCGAGAAAATCGCCCGTTTGGACATTGCCCGTGTCGGGCGGAGGATTAGCAAGAGCGGGCTCTGGACGTTCCGACCGGATATAGAAGCGCGGCGTGAACTCCACTGGATTGCCGGTCCGCCCGACATAGCTGAGGTGCCGCGCATAGGACCGCCGGGCCAGCGCTTCCCATCGTGCGGCGAAATCCGGAGCGACCGCCGAGGCAAGGGCGATACGGCTTGACGGCGACCACACGCCGGTCGCCCGGGCGGAGCGGCTTTCCTTCGGCAGGTCGCGCGCGAAAATGGTGACTTTCGCCCCCGTTTCGGCGATGGCGATCGCCGTTGTCAGACCGATGGCGCCCGCGCCGAGCACGGCAACGGACCGTGGCCTGTCCCTGGAAAGTAGATCGCGCGCAGCCTCGGCGTAGCCCCAGGCCAGCGACCAACCCGATCCGCCATGTCCGTAATTGTGGAGGATCTTTTTGCCGCTCCGACGCTCGGTTTCGAGCCAGGGACCGGCCGGGCGGAGCGGGCGAATGCATGCGGTTATTCTCGTAAGATTCTCGATGGACAGGTCGAGCGGCTTCAGCGCGTCCAGACCATAGGACGCGATCGAATTGGCGGGAGCGGTGGCGACGAAACCGCGGTTCGCGCATCCGGCGAGCGTCGTGGCCAGTCCGGAAACGATCAGGCTGCGCCGGTTAAGAATAGGCA